>NZ_JBMDWJ010000226.1:0-11897 GCF_048595215.1 Siphonobacter sp. | reverse complement strand
TGCTGGTTGTCTTCTGGTGTGGTGGGGTCATGCTTTTAAGGCTATTGGGATACTAGTCGGTCATTATGGTGGACAAAACTGGGTATTGGCTAATAACTAAACTCCTAATAAACAAACTTAAAAATAAACTTTATACCAGCGACTCCATACGGAGCGGCCCTGTGATTTCCAGGAACATTTCTTCCAGATCGGCTCCCTGTAGGCTGAGTTCGTAGACCTCAAAGCCCGCCAGTACCAGCGACTGATTCAGAGCCGCTACCTGCGATTTACTTTCGAAGGGAATACTAAGTTTACCATTCGAAAGCCGTTGAACGGAATACTGCTGACGGAGTAAGGCCTCCGCCTGTTCGATATTACTGGTTTCCAGTTGCACGCTACGTTTCTGTACCTGAGCCGATTGCAGCTCTTCAATACTTCCCTGAAACAGTAACTTTCCCTGATGAATGATGCCGACGTGCGTACACATCCGTTCCACTTCGGCTAGTAAGTGACTGGATACAAAGAAGGTAATGCCGTGGTCGCGATTGAGGGTTTTCAGCAGTTCCCGCATCTCGATGATACCGGCGGGGTCCAGGCCATTCGTAGGTTCGTCCAGAATCACCAGTTCAGGCTGGTGCAGGAGAGCAATGGCTAGTCCCAAGCGTTGCTTCATACCGAGCGAGTACGCTCCGGCTCGCTTCCGGGCCGCCGCCTGTAGGCCTACCATGGCGAGTACTTCCGGGATACGCGACGCAGGAACCTGGGTATACCGACGAGCAATTTCCAGATTCTGTTCGCCCGTCAGGTGTAGGTACAGGGAAGGTTGCTCGATGAGCGAACCAATTTTCTGAAACAGTTCGGAACGGTTGGACTCCAGCTCCTGACCGAAGATTTCCACGCGTCCGCCACTCGCCCGTAAGAGGCCAAGCATGAGCCGGATGGTGGTCGTTTTTCCGGCTCCATTCGGGCCTAGAAATCCGAATATAGAGCCTTTGGGTACGCTTAGATCAACCTGACGAACAATCGGTTGACCCTTGCGGAAATAAAATTCCAGTTGGTGGGTTTGCAGGATCGGCATAGGCGTAGGAAGTTATTCCTCCCAAATACGCCGATCCCGGTCAACCCGCCCACCACTTTAGGCTGAAAGGCGAAAAGGCATGGTCTGGCGGTTGGGACACTTACACCCGCGACATAATTTGAGAACGCTGAGCGTCGAGCTTCAGGAAAATGAATAGCAAAATGGTGAAGGACCACAAACTCGACCCCCCATAACTGAAGAAAGGCAGGGGAATCCCGATTACGGGCATTAGCCCAATGGTCATGCCAATATTCACCAGAAAGTGAAAGAAAAATATAGAGATAACGCCGTAGCCATACACGCGGGCAAACTTAATACGCTGTCGCTCAGCCAGTACGATTAATCGCAGGATCAGTCCGATCAGTAAGCCAATTACGAGTATACTACCCATGAATCCGTGCTCCTCCCCTACGGTACAGAAGATAAAGTCGGTACTTTGCTCGGGTACGAAGTCAAATTTGGTTTGGGTACCCTGCAGGAAGCCTTTTCCGAAAATCCCCCCTGAACCAATCGCAATTTTGGACTGAATCACGTTCCAGCCCGCCCCGCGTTTATGGCTGTTGGGATCGATCAGTACTTCAATCCGGGACCGCTGGTGGGGAGCCAGCACGTCGTTGATGATAAAATCCGTCGCCAGTACCATGCAGATACAACCCACGTATATGAGTCCCATGGCCGTATACGTCTTTCGGTTTCGCTGGTAGCGGGGTAGAAAAAAGATGACTAAAGCCCCGACAACGGCCAGTCCAATGGCAATGTTCAAGGTTTCGACGGTCAGCGAAAGAACCAGTAACGTTGCCGCCACGATGATGATGAGCGGATAAATCCCCGGTAAGCCTTCCCGATACAACATCAGTAACAAGCCTACAATTACCAGAGCCTGACCCGTTTCGTCGGAAATTCGAATCAAAATCATTGGAATCAGCATGAAGATTCCCACGTTCAGTTGATCCTTGAACCGGGTAAGATTAGTTCCGGGCGTGCTCAGATACTTCGCTATGGCCAAAGCTGTGGCCATCTTCGCGACCTCAGCGGGCTGAAAACCGATCGGTCCGATCCGGAACCAGGAGTGCGATCCTTTGATATTCGCCCCCAGAAAGAGTACGGCAATCAGCAGCAGCAGGACAAATCCATAAATGAAAAAAGCGAACGTTTCCCAGAATCGGTAATCAATCACCAGAATGGCAATGATAATGAAAACGGCAAAACCCGCGAATACCAGCTGTTTCCCGGAATTCGTATCGAAATTAAAAATACTGATGGGTTGTTCGGGATTATAAACGGCGGCGTAGATATTCAGCCAGCCTATCACCACGCAGGCCACGTACAGGGCTACGGTAATCCAGTCCAGTCGGTTTAAAACACTATTCTCGCGGGAAGCCAATTTCTTATTCTTTAAAAGATGATTCAAACCTTATCTACTGCATCGTAATGAAATCATATACCGAAAACTGGGGATAAGCTGATTTGGTCGTCGGTACCGATTTCACTTTTCCATTTTCTACAATCAGAATCCGGTCCTTTGGCAGTAGAGGTGTTGGTTTTTTCTTGGGAGAAGGCGGCGGCAGGTACAGGAGATTTTTGTTCATCAGTTCCCGCTCCAGTCCTTTGTGACTAACGGTCCCTTTGATGTACTTCTCGGCCACCATCATGGCAATGGGAGCGGAAGTCGTGCCCCCCCACTTTCCGTAATCGACCACCGCGGCAATCGCAATTTTTGGATTGTTTCGCGGAGCAAAGCAGATGAATACGGAGTTATCCGCGGGACCTTTCGGGTTTTGCGAAGTTCCCGTTTTACCACAGATTTCAAGATCTGGAATGTAGGCGGCCCGCATGACCGTACCCGCCCGAACGGCATCCGACATGCCTGCAATCAGGGTTTCGAAGTGCCGATAGTCAATATCTACCGAATGCTTTTCTTTGAACTCGGGCAGTGGATCGCCCTTGGGGTTACCAATGGCCCGAACCAGGTGCGGCGTGATGTACCAGCCCCGGTTGGCGATAATGGCGGCCACGTTGGCCAGTTTCAACGGCGTTACCAGCAACTCACCTTCCCCGATACCCACGGAGTAGATGTTGGAGAACTTCCAGTTGTTTTCGCCTTTGTTACGTTTGTTGTAGTACTCGACATCCGGCAAGAGACCCTTACGTTCGTAGGGTAAATCCACGCCTAGTTTTTGGCCAATTCCGAATTTGGCAACCCGATCGTGCCAGCGAGTCAAACCCACTTTTGACTTTTTGAAAACGTTGGTTTCGTCGTTGTTGTAAATGATTCGCCGAAAGACGTGGTAGAAATACGGGTTACAGGACATCTGAATGGCCCGGTGCAGCGTACTTGAACTACTTCCGCAGTGACAGTTCATCCGAATACCCGAGTGCCCCAGAACCGTACCGGGCGTAATGGCTCCGTCCTGCAAACCCACCAGCGTTTCGATGGTTTTAAACGTAGAACCCGGCCGGTACGTCCCCTGCAAGGCTCGGTTGAGCAGGGGATTGAACGGATTCAAGGCCAGCTTCTGATAATTTTTCGAGTAATTACGGCCCGACAGCATTTTCGGATCGTACGTAGGAGCCGAAACCATGGCCAGGATCTCGCCAGTACTGGGATCAATGGCTACCAGACTACCCGATTTGTTCTGAAACAAACTGTCCGCGTACTGCTGCAACTCTACGTCCAGCGAAGTGTACAGGTTCTTTCCAGCAATGGGAACGACATCTGCCGCTCCCCCTTTCCAGGGTCCTTTCACGACGCCGTGTACGTCTTTCATGATGTACTTCATCCCCCGACGGCCCCGCAGTGTTTCTTCGTACTGCTTTTCCAGACCGCTCTGCCCGATGTAATCCCCCTGACGGTAGTAATTTTCTCCGCGTTCTTCCTGATCTTCCAGTTGTTTGGGGCTAACCTCCGCCACGTACCCGAGCGTATTCGCCAAGGCCGAGGTGTTGTACGTACGGAACGCACTGGTTTCAAACGTGAAACCAGGATAATCCACCATGGCATCCTGAATGCGGGCGAAATCCTCGACGGAAAGCTGACGCATGAACAAGGAAGGCTTAAACTTGGAATACGTCTTGGCCACGTTGTACATACTGTCAAACTGCATCTTAGTAACCCCCAGCAAATTGCAGAGACGAAGGGTATCCGGAATACGGGCTTTTTTGGGGGTGATGTACAAATCGTACGTCGGTGTGTTGTAGACAATCAGATTGCCTTTTCGGTCGTAAATCTGACCCCGATACGGAATCTGTACGACTTGCTCAATGGCATTGCTTACCGCTGCTTCCGAGTAGCCTTCATCAATCACTTGTAAGTAAAATAATTTGGCCAGATAGAGGAAGGCCACCAGTACAATTACTCCTTGTATAATTCCTTTTTTGACTTCTTGCATAATTCCCCGACAAGCCCTCTAAATCAAACGATTCTCCCTACAAAATTTGTAGTTTTTAAAGGATTTGCCAAAAAGAAAGTTCAATCCTAAGTAAAAATTAATAAAGGGGCCGCGAGGACTCGCTTTAGCCTTAACGTCGCCGGACGGAAAGATATTTTGTCCGTTCAAAGATGACTGGTTCAGTCAGTAAGAATAGTATACTGCTTTTGTGTTTTATCCGGATAGGAAACACCTTCTAAATGGCTAGCGTTTCTTGTCAGATTTGAACTTAGAGGGCAGTAGTAAACGCTATCATTTATTCTTTTTCTGCGGAGTCTACCCAAGCATACTTTTACCGATTTGCTGTTTGGCTAGTAAGGTCTTTAAGAGCCACGTATACTCGGTCGGCTGACTATTTCAGCAAGTACTGCACTCAACGAAGTACTGGATTAGGCATGCTCTTGCATTACCTTGAGGCAGGTTCCAAACCCTATCGTAACTGACAGTCCTAAGAAATCAGGTGTAGAAACGGGGTGTACTAATCCGCTGGGGACCGTCTTGGCGGCCTGACAACCTACCGCCAAAATTACACGCTTGGCCGCCTGTTAGCCCGCATGATTTTTTAGAATCTGGTTCTGGTACCATCTTTGTATCGCTTACTCGTCGCAGATTCGTTATGTGCCGTTGCCATCTTGTCAGCTTTAACACGCATTCGTTTTGCTGACACATTTGTTGATTTTTCCTGCATACTCCATTTGAGTGACCAGGAATGTACCGTTTTACAGAAATTCATCTATGACTCCCGGAGAAGCCAAAAGTCTCGAAGCACTTACCCCCCGTCAGATCGTGGCGGAATTAGATAAATACATCATTGGTCAGCACGAAGCGAAGAAAAATGTGGCCATCGCCCTGCGGAATCGCTGGCGACGCATGAACGCTGTCGCAGAAATGCAGCGGGAAATCATGCCCAACAATATTTTGATGATTGGGCCTACGGGTTGCGGAAAAACCGAAATTGCCCGCCGGCTCGCCCAGCTTGCTGATGCTCCCTTTACTAAAGTCGAAGCTTCTAAATTTACGGAAGTAGGATACGTGGGTCGCGATGTGGAAAGCATGGTACGCGATCTAGTTGAACAGGCCATTCACATGGTACGGGCGGCTAAGAAAGAGTCAGTGAAAGAACGGGCGGCTCAATCCGTGGAAGAGGTGATCCTCGATGCCCTGATTCCACCGGTCAAACAACCCGCGGGTTTTCATTCCTCTTCCGTTAGCACTTTGCCCGAAAATGCCTCCGATGCGGAACTCAACGAACGGACGCGAGAGCGTTTTCGCGAAAAAATCCGTACGGGTGAATTGGACAGCCGCAAAATTGAAATCGACGTTCAGCAAAGTGCCTCTCCCAATATTGGCGTCATGGGTGGCCCCATCGATGAGAGTTCCATGATGAACATTCAGGAAATGCTTTCGGGGATGATGCCCAAGCAACGCAAAAAGCGGAAAGTAACCATTGGCGAAGCGAAGCGTATTTTGATTGATGAAGAAGCGGCCAAGCTGATTGATATGGATGAGGTGAAGGAAGAAGCCATTCGCAAAGCCGAAAACCTGGGTATTATCTTCATCGACGAGATTGATAAAGTAGCCGCCAAAAGTGGTGGTTCCGGTCCGGACGTATCACGGGAAGGCGTTCAGCGGGACTTACTGCCCATCGTAGAAGGATCAACCGTAAATACTAAGTACGGCGTTATTCATACCGATCACATTTTGTTCATCGCCGCAGGAGCTTTCCACGTTTCCAAACCCAGCGATTTGATTCCGGAATTACAGGGTCGTTTCCCAATTCGGGTGGAATTACAACCACTGACTAAGAGTGATTTTGTACGAATTCTGAAAGAACCCCGTAACGCTCTGACTCGCCAGTACGAAGCCATGTTACAGGCCGAATCAGTAAGTTTGTCCTTTAACGAAGAAGCCCTCGATGCCTTAGCCGAAGTGGCGTTCCAGTTAAATACGGAAGTTGAAAATATCGGAGCCCGTCGTTTGCAAACAGTAGTCAGTCAATTGCTGAACGATGTACTCTTCGACATTCCAGATCAGATCGGACCGAATGCTCAGGTTGTAGTCACGAAAGAACTCGTCGAACAACGGCTGTCAGGACTGGTACAGAATCGCGATCTAAGTCAATATATTCTTTAATCCGTTGCTTAAATGATAGTTTTTGGAGTTATCGTCACGGTTATTGGAGCCATTGCTTTTATGATCGGCTGGACCGTCTTACAGAAACGTCGGAGCTGGATGAAAACCACGGGCCGCACGTTTGGTCAAGTAGAAGATGGCCGGATCGTTTACGAAGTAGCGGGTCAGAGTTACGCCTTACGCATTACTCGGACCAACTTACAAGGACGTTCGCTGCCCATCCGCTACGCCCTCGATAAACCCGGACAGTCACGCATTGACGCTCCGCTGGCTACCTGGCTGGCTCCCGGTTTTTTTCTGTTGCTGGGAACGGGCCTGTTGCTGATCGGTATCGGAATGATTAAGAGCTAAACAAGAATCCCCGGACTGAGCAGTCCGGGGATTCTTGTCATTCGTACTTACTTCTTTTTTAGAAATCCGAATAAACCTCGCTTTTCCCGTTGCGGGTAACACTTCAGATTCGATTCCGGAGCTTTCTGGTAGATAGGAATCTGAGCACCAAAATAAAATTCGATTCCTTTCGGATTCCCGATATTGAGCGTAGAAAGCAGATTGTCCGAGCCAAAGTAAAGAATACCCAGGCGGGCTCCCAGCCCCAGAGCCAGTCGGCTGTAATTATCTGTCAATGCTACTGGCATGGCTACTTCTACCCACTTGCCTTCGTACCGTGGCGTTACGGCCAGTACGGAGGGCATGGTAAACGCCGCCCGTTTATTGGAGACGAATCCCTGCATGAGCATGGCATTGACGTATACCTTTTCCTTGACGTTGTAATCAATGCTTGCCTGCAAACGTGTAGGCAGGGCCGTACGATACGAGGCGATCCGTTCACTTTCGGAAGGATTTAGGGTTTGATTCAAACCTAACATAAACCCATCGATTCCCTGCATGCCCGTGAAGTTATCCTCCGCTAAAATGGCATCCCGCCGCTGTAGTTTATACGCTTCCACGTAATTGGGATTCTTGTACAGAATTCGTCCTATATCCAGTAAGGATACACTGATCCGATACAAATACTTATTCTTGCTTGCGTCACGGTGTACGCCGTAGCGATCCCGGTACGAATACTTCCGAACGTCCGGACGATATTCATAGACCATTCCCAGATCAGCTCCCCAGCCGCTACCCGCCGGGGCGTTTCCCAACAGCCAGACCGGTGAAAAGCTGACACTTTGCAGAGCCCCCTCATTCGTGATTCCGTACTGAGCATCTACGGACTTAAGGCGAACGGCGGCTTCTGTGGCATACGTAGGATCCTGAACGTACTCATAATCAATATTCCGACCCAGAATATGTCCTTGGTGCAGACCAATGACGCGTTTCACAGTGACGCCCACTTTCACAAAATCTTCGTCTTCATCGTACATCACGCGGGCGTAGCTTCCCGAAAGTTCGACCATGCCGTTGGTGTTCGCGTACACATGCGTACCGAAATCTTCGGGTTCGATAGCTCGCCCTATCGTCGTTCCATTTTTGATTAACTGAGCAACCGATTGGGAGGCATGGGTTACAGCCGTCCCGGCCCGAATACGGGTATTGAAGGAAAACGCATTTTTTTCATTCAACGTAATCAGTACACCCGGTCCCCGAACTTCCCCTCCCGCCCGCAAATGTTTGTCGCGACCGTTGAGCTTCTCCCTCAGGTATTCCTGATCCCGAAAAACAATTCCCTTACTCGGACCTCGGTACTTGGAAGAAACGGTATTCGTCAGCATGGCTACCGGTGAATACGGAGCCTCCCAGACTAAGTAGTTGTTATAGAGATAGTTTTCGTAACCGGCTAAGTGAACGTGTACTTTGTAACGGGAGTCCACAGCCGAAGCGGGATTGGCGTATACCCCATGAATGCCTGCGTAGTTACTACCCGTCTGCCCCAATAAAAACTGAGCCGAAACCTCAGACCCAGTTCCTCCTAAAAGTATAGAAATAAATGTGATAACTCTCTTCATACGGGTTTCCCCAAGGGCCAAAACCCTTCTCCTTTAGTACGATAATGATAAATGTTTATTGGATTTATTTAAGATGGAAGGACACTCCAAATTTTCGAAAAATAACTGATAAAGTGTGACCCTATGTACGTAAAAACATGGAAAATAAGATTGAATCTTATTAAATTACCATGAACTCTTTGATTTTTGAAGTTCATAAAGCCAATCGAGCCAAAGAAGCTGTAAATTTGCATCAAGTTTACGAGAGCATGATCGAAACTTCCGTAATCCCATTTGTAACCAAAATAATCTAACACGGGCTTGACCACAAATATGAAGCGTATTGCAGTGTTTACCTCCGGGGGAGATGCTCCAGGCATGAACGCCTGCATTCGGGCGGTCGTACGGGGTGCCATGTACCACAAAGTTGAAGTATTTGGTATTCGGCGGGGGTACAGCGGCATGATCGAAGGTGATATTTATCCGATGACATCCCGCGATGTCTCTAATATAATTCAACGGGGAGGTACTATTTTGAAGTCCGCCCGTTCGCGTCGCTTTACTACGGCTGAAGGCCGCCAGCAAGCTTACGAGAACCTGAAAGCCTTAGGCATCGAAGGATTAGTAGCCATCGGTGGAAATGGTACTTTCACCGGAGCTGAGATTTTCTTCAATGAGTTTAAAATTCCAACGGTAGGTGCTCCGGGTACGATTGATAACGATCTGTACGGCACGGACTATACCATTGGCTATGATACGGCAGTAAATACCTCACTCGACGCGATTGACAAAATCCGGGATACGGCTGATTCGCACGATCGCGTATTTTTCATCGAAGTAATGGGCCGCGATTCGGGTTATATTGCCATTCAATCCGGTATTGGCGGTGGAGCTGAGTTTGTGGTGGTACCGGAAGATCTTTCTGAACCGGTTTCTTCCGTCATTAAGACCTTGAAGCAGGGCTTTGTCAAGAAGAAGTCTTCTTCCATCGTAGTAGTTGCCGAAGGAGAGAAAGAAGGTCGGGCTACTGAAATCGCCGAAAAAATTAAGAAAAGTATCGACGTTGAAGTAGACATTCGGGTGACGACGCTTGGCCACATCCAGCGGGGCGGCGTTCCGTCCGCTTACGACCGCATTCTAGCCAGTCGTTTGGGTCTGGGTGCTATTGAAGGCTTACTGCGGGGTCAGAAAAACGTGATGACGGGTATTGTCAACAATCGCCTGGTGTATACGCCCTTTATCGAATGTATTACGAAGGATAAGCCTATTTCGGACGATCTGTTACGAATGGTCCATATTCTTTCTTAGGGTAAGGATGATAGAGTATAGAGCGGAAAATCTTTGTTTTCGACTCTTTACTCTATCATTTTTACCCTAGGGAAGGTACCCCATGGCCCAGTATACTACATACCCAACTATTTCGTGCATCATGCGATAGGTGCAGAATAGATTATATTCTTTGGGTATCAGTAAGTAATCCCAGGCAGTTTGTCGCTCAGAGGCGAAAAAATCCGTTGGGTAAGGCGTAACCTGTACGTTTTCTTTCCGAAAACAGGCGACGGCTCGACGCATGTGAAAGGCTGAAGTGACCAGCAATATCTTTGGCTTACGTTGACCCAGTAGTTTAGCGGTATTCGTGGCATTTTCCCGAGTATTGCGGGAGGTCCCTTCCAGGATAATATCCGAATGAGGCACGCCGGCAAGTTGTAGCAACTGAGCAGCAATTTTGCCCTCCGAAGTAGAATCGGCCTGGGCCGATACAATACCCGACCCACCCGAAATCAGAATTTTCTTTATTTTTCCTGCTTTGTATAAAAGTAGAGGCTGGAGAATTCGATCCGCTGAATTACCAAAGAACACCTTTCCATCTTTTTTGCCGGTAATCCCTCCGGTTAATACTACGCCTATATCATACGTTTCATCCGCTTTCAGGGTGACTGGGGCATATTCCCAGGCTAATGCCAATTCATTCGTAATAACATCGGTACTACTGACAAACAGCCAACCCAGCGTTGCCCAAATAGCCCATTGCTTGCGGCGGGCAGACTTGGAAAAAGCCGCTATCAGTAACCCGTACACCAAAAAAGTAATGGGCATTAACAGATAAAATAAAATTTTAGAAAGTAAAAAAAACATAGATAGCTGTACTTAAACGTTTGTAAGATGGCTGCCAAAGGTCGGCAACTTTAGACGTGAAACCTTACCTTTGAATGACAATCTGTATTCTCCTATGCTTCGTTATTGTTTTACCTTTTTACTTAGTTTTTTAGCGTATACCCTATCGGCTCAAAGCGGCTATAAAATTACAGCCCGTATTCAGGGTTTACGTGATAGTACCTGTTATCTGGCCTACTATACGGGCCTCGGCAGTGGTCAGTTTTTCGTACAGGATACGGCCAAAGCCGATGCTCAGGGCAATGTCATTTTCACAGGTACTCAGAAACTACCGGAAGGACTGTACGTCATTTCTATCTCGCAGTGGAAACTATTTGATTTGATTGTCGATGCCGATCAGGACTTTGAGCTGATTACGGATAAGGAAAGTGTTGCGGCAGGCAATCCGCCCAAGCATATGAAAGCGGTAGGGTCCATGGAAAATGAACTTTTCTACGCCTTTAACCATCAGATGCAAAGTCGGATCGAACCCTTACAGCAATTACGGCAAACGGCTCAGTCAGATCCGACCGCAGCGGCTAAAATTAAAGCGATCCAAAAAGAATTGACGGAGTATCGCAAGAAATTCATTCGGGAACACGCAGGTTCATTCACGGCTCAGTTATTCAAAGCCGCTGCCGAACCGGAGATACCCCCAGCCCCACTCCTCCCCAACGGTCGTCCGGATTCTACCTTCGCGTACCGCTATTATAAAAATCATTACTTCGACGGCATTGACCTGAGTGACGAACGGCTCCTGCGGACGCCTTTTCTCCAGCAGAAACTAGAGAATTTCTTCGAAAATCTAGTGTATCAGTCCCCCGACTCGCTGAGTAAAGATGCTGATAAGATCATGAGCCGGGCCAAGGGAACAGAAATGCGTCGGTACCTGGCTTACTGGATGACCAGTCGGTACGAGCAATCGAAAGTATTGGGCGTAGATGGCTTTTTCGTTCACATGGGCGAAAAGTACTACGTGGGTGAACCTGCCCTTTGGGATTCCAGTACAGTCACCAACTTCAAAAACCGCATTTCCATCCTGAAGCCTCTGTTGGTTGGGAAGACCATTCCGAACATGTACCAAACGGATACTCTAGGTCGCACCATGAATCTGCATGATCTGAAGGCGAACTATACAATCGTATTTATTTATTCGGATGACTGCGGACACTGCCGGGATTCCATGCCGAAACTGAA
>NZ_JBMDWJ010000225.1:0-11509 GCF_048595215.1 Siphonobacter sp. | reverse complement strand
AACTGATCCGTGAAAATAACCCGGTCGTTGATCCGGGTAAAGTAGCCATCGACCGTCACTTTAAACGACCCCAGATTACCCGTTACGCCCGCACTTACACTTTGCGATTTCTCGGGACGCAGACTTGGAATACCCACCAGTTGAGCCGCCCGACTGTTGTTAGGGAACACCCCTACTTCGTTCGCTACTCCATTCGTAAAGACCGTAGACGTGTTGGTATAGTACCGTTGCTGCAACGAAGGAGCCCGGAAACCCGTATTGGTTGAAGCCCGGACGGCGATTTGATCGGTAATTTTGTAACGAAGCGAGATTTTCCCGTTCAGCGTCGAGCCGAAGTCGCTGTAGTTCTCGTACCGGATGGCTCCATCTACCAGGAAGGCTTCACTCAGATTTAACTCCACTTCACCGTATGCCGCTACCGAAGTACGATTGGCGTTCACCGCATTCTCTGGCCGGAAGCCCGGGAACACCTGAGCTCCACCGGGACGCGGCGAACCGTTGGGTCCAAACAGCGTATTGACCGGACCGGCTGGATCGGGAATCAGAATGGGTTTACCCGTGGCATCTACGCCAACCTGCCGGGCCGTACCGTAATTCGTATACGAGTTCGGATCACCGGGCAGCAGCTGGTAACGCTCGAAGCGGTATTCACTCCCAAACGCTAGATTCAACCCGCTCAAGACATCGAATTTTCGGGTAAAATCCAGATTGAACGTGTTTTGCGTAAACCGTGGACCACCCGCCCGGAATACGGTGGGCGATGCCGTCAGTAAAGAAGCATTGATTGAATTTTCCACCCGAAACTCAAACTGGTTTTGTCCCAGGGTATTACTGAAGTCGATGTGCCAGTCGTTTACATCTCCCCGAATCCCTACGGAGACCGAGCGATCGTAGATGTCCGAACCGATATACGGCATAAAGCCCAGCGGATAGATTTCCAGTACGTTTCGGGCATCATTGGGATACCGGTAAAAACCGGGGGACAGCCCACGACGATAGCCTAAGCCCCCAAAAGAATAAATCTCGGCGTTGTTTCCCAGCGGTACGGCGGCATTGAAAAAGAACTGACCGCTCCGGAACTGCGACTGTCCGACAATCAGGCTGTAATCTTCACGCGTGGTGTTGGTTCGGGCCAGAAAGCCTTCGGTATCATCTGCCCCGCCGGGATACGTCGGGTAAATGACCCCGTTGTATACGCCTCCCCGATTGGTCGGTTCGCGTTGGTCGAATGAACCGGAGAAGTTGATGTACCCGCCTTTTTCACCCAATGGCAACCCGTAATTCAGTGCGACTTGCACGTTTTGTCCATCCTGAATATTCTTCCCGTTACTCTGGGTAATGTAGCCGCCCGTCGTCACGTTGGCGTCGAAGTGGTTAACGGCACTTTTCAAAACGATGTTGATGACTCCGGCAATGGCATCCGAGCCGTACTGGGCCGAAGCTCCATCTCGCAGAATTTCAATCCGGTCGATAGCGGATACGGGAATCGCGTTCAAATCCGTTCCGACCGATCCCCGGCCTACCGTACCGTTCACATTCACCAGCGAAGACGTATGCCGCCGCTTGCCGTTAATCAGTACCAGCACCTGATCGGGGCCCAACCCGCGAATGGAAGCCGGATCGATGTGGTCCGTACCATCGCCGAGCGACTGCGTATTGGAGCTAAACGACGGAGCGGCGTAATTCAGAATCTGATTGAGCGTCACCTGCGGAGCATCGCGGGTGAGTCGCTTGACATCAAGTACATCGACGGGTACGGGCGAGTCGAGTTGCGTACGCGGTTGCGAACGGCTACCGATCACGACCACTTCGTTGAGTTCAACGCCGGGTTCCAGTGCGAAATCAAGCGTAGCCGTTTCACCCGCGGCTACGGTCACTGTTTGTGTCTGGTTCTTATACCCCACAAAACCGGCCATCACCGTCAGTGTACCGGGGGATACCGAAAGGCTGTATTCGCCACTAGCATTGGTCAGGGCTCCCGAGCGACCTACCGTAATCGTCGCTCCGACCAGGGCTTCGCCACCGGAAGTAACCTTGCCGCGTAAGGTAGCCTGCTGGGCAAACGTCAGGCCAGGCAGCAGCATACCGATGAGCAAAAAGAAGAGTTTGGAAGTAATTAGGTGTTTCATAGAATGGAGTTTTGTTGCAAAACGTATACCCATTCGTTACTTGCAAAAACACTATACTAGCACGTTCCGGAACTCACCATTGGCATGTCCTTTGTACTACTCAAGGTTATGGTTTTCACCCTAACATTAAAAGGCCATGAGCACGCACATTGATCGTCGGGAGGATGTCAATCCTGAAGAAGGCGAACGCCAGTACGGAGAGGTTACTTTCGCAGATCCAACCAACAAGAAGTATCCGATCGATACGCCCGAACACATTCGGGCCGCCTGGAGCTACATTCACCACAAAGACAATGCAGCCAAATACGATACCGACGAAGTTGAACTCATCAAAAATCGTATTCGCCGGGCGGCTGAAAAGCACGACATTGGTTTGAAAGATGATTGATAGAGCCCACCCTTCTGGGGTTCTAGTAAAACACCACGTAACAGAGAATGCTACGTGGTGTTTTACTATCCAGTGAAAAGAATTATTACTCTGATTTTTGAGAAATTACTCCATACGTTTATAAAATTCGGTATTTGTAGAAAATCTGACTCAGATTGCTCAAAATAGAATTTTGGTACGCCTTTGGTAAAGAAACAGACATTTCAACCCTAGCTATAACTACTATATGAATTTAATTCTGCATTTACTGCTCGACGCTGCCGTCATTTTTGGATTAGCGTATGTCATGCCTCAGGTTGAGGTGAAAAGTTTTGGGAAGGCGTTATTAGTCGCCGTCATCCTGGCTCTGCTTAATGTTACAATCGGCTGGATCCTGCGGGGTATCGGTAACCTAGTTACGTTCTTTCTTTTGTCATTCGTTATTCGTCTACTCGTGACGGCGGTACTGCTCAAGCTGGTCGATTCATTCATGAGCAGTCTAACCATCGATGGCTTTTGGCCCGCCGTGGTCATTGCTCTGGGCGTAGCCGTTGCCGGAGCGGTTCTGGATCAGGTAATGGCTCCAGCTCCCGCGGGCAATGGACGCATGGAAACGGTTTTGCAGTGGATGCCTCAAACTGCTTTACTTAGAGGATAACTTGCAGAGGACAGAGTATAAAGAAAGGAAAAGAGCAGCGGGGTTCGCTGCTCTTTTCCTTTCTACAAAATTCTATATTACTCCTGAGGCTGTAGCCAGCTTTTCAGAATAGCCGCCTGCAAGGCGTTTGGATTCGGTAGAGGGGTGATTTTAAAATCACGTTCGTACTTCTCGGTAGTCCGTAAGGTTAGTTCTTTTCGCTGTCCGTTCTGTACTACCACTAAGGCTACGGTTTCACCCGGTTTACGAGTCAAATCCAGCGGTTGCAGTGCGGATACAGGTTTACCATCCACTGCCAGAATCACCGTCTTACTACGCAATCCAGCCTCCCAGGCGGGCGACTCGTACTCGACGTGAGCTACCACGACCGAATCACCCTTTGTAGCGGCTTTGATGCCTAACCAAGCTCCGGACAATGGGCGGGCAGTCGTATCGATGGCTAGACCACCGTAGGCGAAATACTTTGGATAATCAATGTCCTTGACCGTAGCGGCGTATTCAAATACTTCCGTCAGTGACGTTCCGGCGATCTGTTCGCAGGTTTGACGGAACTCTTTTTCGGTAAATCCCCGCTGTTTTTTCTGGTAATAGTCGCGGTACAGCGACCGCATGACATCATCGAGCGAGCGTTTGTTCTGCGTTTCATGGCGAATCTTAAAATCCAGCATTAAACCCAAGATTGGTCCTTTGTTATAATACGAAATGGTTTTGTTGACTTCATCGCCCGTACGTCCAAATGGTCCATCCTCCCAGGTTTCATAACTTGATTGCGTAGCCGACTGAAAGCGGTGCCCAGGTTTGTTTTCGTACGCCCGAATGTTTTGCTGGAGCGACTGAAACAGTTCGTCCGGCGTCATCAATCCGGCCCGTTCGACAATCAGGTATTCGTAATACACCGTAAAGCCTTCCGATACCCACAACAGGTTCGTCCGATTTTCCTGATCATAGTTAAACGGTCCTAGCTCCTGTGGACGAATTCGTTTGACGTTGTAGTGGTGAAAATATTCGTGAGCTAGGAAGTTGTACATCTTTAGCTCACCCGCTCGCGTATGCAACTGGTTTCCACTGAAACTGATCGAAGTAGAGTTCAGGTGCTCAATGCCGCCACCGCCCGGACCGATGGCAATAAAGGTGTAATGTTTGTAGGGAATATCGCCAATCAGGGCCGAGCCGTTCGCAACAATTTTCTGCAAATCGGTCGTAAATTTTTTCCGGTCAAAGTCGCCCATGTTGTATCCCACGAAATAATGCGGAATTCCTTTCACCTCAAACGGCGGCAATTCTTCGATTTTTCCCATCAGAATCGGGCTGTCGTAGAGGACATCAAAGTTGGGAGCCCTATATGTATGTTGTTTTCCGGGAATGGAATCCAATCCCGTTGCGATGCGGGAACTCCAGCCTTTATGAGGCTCCAGCCTTACGGTTACGGGCAGGTCCAGTCGGTCTTTCAAATACAGAAATAAGCCCGTGGGTGAAATGTAGGCTTTATTCGCATCGAGGTAGTTACTAGCGACAAAAGAGGAACTTCCCCGAACATCGTAGCTGATTTGCAGCTTTTTAGCTCCATTCGTACTGATTTTCCAGGTACTGGGCGTCGATTTTTCCCAAGGAAGTAATCGACCAGACTCATCTTTTGCCTGAAAGCTTTCCACATACGAAGCATATTTCATCAACTGATAGTACCCCGGTGTCCAAACGGGCATCTTAAATTCCAGCGTACTACCTTTAGCATTCTGACAGGCTAAGGCTACGTGGTACAGGTGCGTTTCTGGGTCTGGGGTACGAACAGTATACGCTAGTTGCTGAGCTTGAATAGGCAGGCCTCTGATAAAGGCTAGCCAGCTAAAACAAATCAGGATTAGCGTTTCTGCTCTACCAACGCTTCGCTTATTTAGTTTTGCAATTATCCAATTATTCATATTAAAATTTCAAAATCAAAGCAACAAGCATTCAATAGTATTGAATAATCACTTTAAAACAAAATAAACCCTTACTCTCACTTAATTAGACGTATATTTTATCAGTTTTGGTTAGTCTAGTACGTATATACAAAAGCGACCCGACATGCATTGCCGGGTCGCTTCTACAAAAGGAGAATCTATTTTTCGGTTTTACCCCCTACTGAACCAGCAGTAGGCGTTGCTTTACCCGCATTTTTCACATACTTATCTAACCAGCCATTCATCTCACTGAGCATGTGCATGAGTGATTCCTGTGAATCGTAGTGGTGACTTTCGTAAGGTAAAAATACCAGCTTGGCGGTAGCTCCCATGCCTTTCAGAGCATTGTAATAACGCTCGGATTGTACAGGGAACGTTCCGGTGTTGTTATCCGCTTCGCCGTGGATGAGCAACAGCGGCGTTTTCATTTTGTCGGCATTCATGAAGGGCGACATGCGGTTAGACACATCAGGAGCCTGCCAATACGTACGCTGTTCATTCTGGAAACCAAAGGGCGTCAACGTACGGTTGTACGCACCACTGCGGGCGATACCAGCCTTGAACAATTTACTATGCGTCAGCAAATTCGCCGTCATGAAAGCACCGTACGAATGACCGCCTACGCCAACCCGGCTCGAATCCACTACGCCCAGTTTCACTCCTTCGTCAATAGCCGCTTTCGCCGAAGCTACGAGCTGCTCCACGTACGTATCGTTGGGTTCTTTGTCGCCTTCGCCGATAATGGGGATAGAGGCATTATCCAGAACGGCGTAACCCATCGTCACAAACGCAGCGGCACCCCAGAAACTAATGGCGTTGAATTTGTAGGGCGAGCCACTGACCTGACCAGCGGCGTCCTTGCTTTTAAATTCCGCCGGATAGGCCCAGAGGAAAGTTGGCAATGGACCGTCTTCTTTTTTGTAACCCGCGGGCAAATACAGCGTTGCCGTCAGGTCCACGCCATCGTTGCGTTTGTAGCGAAGTACCTGTTTCTGAATGCCTTTTAATTGCGGATACGGATCGGGGAAGAAGCTCACCTGCGTGACCGCCGTTTCATTTTTCTTCTTCTTTTTCGCGTTGAAATTCAGGTTGCGAATGAAGTAATTCGGGTTTTGATCCACCGCTTCGCGACGAGTCAGCAGCAGTCCCTTTTCCGCACTCAGCAAACTCACCGGAATTTCAAAAAACGGAGCTTCCGAACGCCAGATGACTTTGTTCTCTTTCGTTGCCAGATTCAGTACGCTTACGAATGGACGGTCGCCTTCGGGTGACGCACCGACGGTATTCGTAAAGTACAGTTCATTTTTGGCGTTGATGTCGAGCACCTGACGACCGTACTGGTTTTTACGGGTTTCGGGCCGACCGGGATCGGAGTACTTATCTTCAAACGAACGTTCGAGCAATACAACCGGATTCGTTGGATTGGAAGGATTCAGAATCTTCGTCACCTGCTTGCGGGTAGCCCACCAGCGTTCCTGCACGAGAGCCGTATTGGCGTTACCCCAGGTTACGCCACCAAAACGCAGAGCACTGGCGTACAAGTCTTTGGCTTCGCCCGAGAACGGAGCATCCAGCGTTTTCAGTACATCACGAACGGCGACCTTCCGTTTGGCATCACCGCCATCTTTGGGTTCTACCCAGGTTACAGTAGCCGGAACGTCGGCCCGCCAGTTGTAATTACGTGGGTAAGGAATCGTCGCATCCGAACCCCAGGGGGCATTTTCTACCAGCGGGTTGTCCGTCAACGTTTTTACGAGTGAACCATTGAGGCTATATACATCTACCTTGGTCGGGAAGTACCGCATCGGAACGATGTAGGAGAACGGACGGTGTACGCTTTCCACGAGCACATACTGTCCGTCGGGCGACGGCGTAGCATCCGTCACCAGTAAGGGCTGACCGATGTTTTGTACCGAACCATCCAGTCCAAGTTTCACCACCTGAGCCGTAGCGTGGTACTCAAATAATTTTTCGTCGGAAGGATTTTTCAGCAAATCCTGGTACGTAGGAGCCTGTCCTTTTTTACCAAGGTTTTCCTGAATGGTCGGACCCGAAGGTACTCGACTAAGGGCCGGAGCCGCTCCACGGGTATTTGGAATAGTAGTTACGATCAGGGACTTGGAATCGGAAACCCAGTTCAGTGGTGAACCCAAGGCAGCATTTACAGCCAGATCAGAAAGTTTCTGAGCCGTGGCCGTCGCAACGTCGATTACGTAAAGTTCAATTTTGTTTTCGCTGGAATTCGTGAAGGCGATCTTCGTTTCATCCGGCGACCAGGTCAGGTTCGAAATCGCAGCTTTGGCGGGTAGGCCCTTTACCTGCATTTCTTCCTTGCCGTTCAGCTTCCGTAATTTCAGATTGATGAGCGGAAAGCCACGACTGGGTCCGTTGTTGGCGGGATTGATCCGCAAGCCAGCAATCCGTAATTCCGGCTGCGATAACTCAGCGATGGAGGGATTCGCAGCCCGTTCGGTAATCAATACCCAATCGCCTTTAGAATCGACGTTAAAACCCGGCGTGGGGGGCGTGTTGACCAGATCAGCCAAGGCTTTGGGAGGCGTACGGTAGCCACCGTCCTGGGCGTATACCAGTTGCCCCATCCCCAAAGCCATCAGTACAATAAGGAGTGGTTTTCTCATGGGAAAGTGAATGAAGGATTTACAGGTGTTTATAGCGGATGAGCGTAGGTTCGAAGGCAGGTTAGGGTTGAATGGTGTTTGAGTTGGTTTGAATAGGGTTTGAAGTTTGAGTCAAGTTTAAGTGGAGGAATTGGAGTGCCGGGCATTGATCCCGCAACAACCGATTAAATACCTGAGATTGAAACTTTCTCTTAAATACAAGTGAACCTGAAACCGATTCAAACCAAAAACCGATTTCAAAATTCAAACTGATTTCAAACCTAAAATCGTTCAAACTTGAAACCAGCTTCAAACCTAAAACCAATCTCAAACTTGAAATTGCTCTCAAACTATTTTCAAACCTGAAACTGCTTCAAACCTGAAGCTACCTGCCAACGCCTTTCAAACGTTTCAACTAATTTAACCACTGCTGCGAATCGCCTACGGGTTTATCGTCTCTTTCGCCCGCCGATTCGACCAACGGCTTAAAACCGGATACAACAATACGGCTCCTAAAATCAGGGAAGCCCCTGCGTAAAAGCCCGTCGTCATTTTCTCGGCATCGCCAAAAATGAAGAAAGCCAGTAGAATTCCGTAAATGGGTTCTAGGTTTACGGTCAGGTTCATCACAAAGGCCGTAAAGGTTTGAAACAGCCGTACAAATGCCGCATAAGCGTATACGGTACACACGCCCGCCAGTACCACGACCCAAAGCCAGTCCCAGCCCTGCGGCAGAATCGCTACGGGTTCTTCCGGAGCTAGCACGCCATAGTACAGGGGCAGAAATACGGCCGTACTGATCCAGGCCCCCGTCATTTCGTAAGCGGTAATCAGGCGGGGTTCTACCTGACGACTGAACATGGAATTAAACACGGAAAACAGAGCCGAAAGGAAGGCCGCCGTTACGGACATGGCTAAACCCAACGCGTGATCGAATTCAAACAGAAAGATCAGATACAGACCCGCCATGACCAGTAATCCCAGGAAAATTTCAATAGGACTTATGCGACGCCGAGTAAATAAGGGCTCTACCACCGCCGTCCACAATGAACCGGTCGACATACCCGCCAGACACACTGAAACGTTGGAAACCCGGGCCGAACCAAAAAACAACAGCCAGTGAGCCGCTACGAGCGTGCCTGTCAGTAACAGTTTCACAACCGGAATCGGCTGTTGGGGCTTTGCCTGTTTCTGCCAACGCAAAAAGGCCCACATGCCCAGCGTAGCCAGCCCCGTACGCCAGAATACCAATGACAACGCAGGAATGGTAACCAGCCTTCCCAAAATGGCAGTGAAACCAAAAATCAGAACAATGAAGTGTAATTGTAAGTAATCGCGAACAGTGGGCCTCATGGCAATCAGATCAAAAGGAATACGGCTCGACCATCGGGCCGAGTTATGGGGGCGGAAAGAGGCATGAATGATGTATACCGTAAAGATAAGGGGCTTCTTACGGTGTCGATACTTTTTTAACGCGGCACGGTACGGTACAGCACCAGTCCAACTACTGAGAACACAATATTGGGCAACCATACAGCCAGGAAGGGATCAAAGGCTCCTTTTTTGGCAATACCGCTACTCATCATGAAAAACAGAATGTAAATAAAGGCCAGTCCAAAACCCAGGGCGATCTGGAAACCGACCCCACCCCGCGATTTCCGAGCGGAGACAATCACCCCAATAGCCGTCAGAATAACAATGGCAAAGGGGCTAGCCAATCGCTGGTATTTTTCAATCAGGTATAGTTCGACTCCTTCCGCTCCCCGGCTCTGGAGCTTCTGAATATGCTCATTGAGTTCGGTTAGCGTAAAGGTTTTCTCCAGATCCTGCGTGCTTCCAAAATCTTTGGGTTCCAGGGCCAGCGTCGTATCAATCAGCTTTCCGTACGTAAGCTGTTCGCCGGTTTCGGTGATGGTACGGATGCTGTAATCCACCGCCGACCACTTGTTAATCTCTGGTTTCCAGACGATGTACGAGGCTGCCAGTTTCTGTACCAGCTTATTATTTTCAAATTTTTCCAGCGTAAACTTATCGCCCTGCTGGGTACTATTATTGTAGCTCGCCAAGTACGCGTACACGTTCGGACCGACCTGGATGTGTACATCGCGTTTATCGTAATAATACGTCCCTCCCTGCACATACTTCTGCTCGAAGGCCAGCCGCTTTTTATCGGCCGTCGGAATGACATAGGCCACCAGATAGAAAATCACCCCCGCGATGAGCGAGGCCGCCAGCAGGTACGGTCGCATGAAGCGAAGAAAACTGACGCCGGTACTAAAAATGGCAATAATCTCGGTTTTAGCCGCCAGGTTGGCCGTAAATAAAACGACCGTAATGAAGACCATCAGCGGACTTACGTAGTTAGCCCAGAAAATAGCTAAATTGACGTAATACACCAGCAACAGATCGTGCGTGGAGGGCTTATTACGAATGAAGTTTTCGACCTTTTCGGTGTAGTCGATCACCAGAATAATCAATGTCACCAGCGAAACGACGAAAACGTAGGTCGTCAGAAATCGCTTGAATATATACCAGTCGAGTATTTTCACGGCTCCGGGGTCACGGTTCGGGGAATTCTGTACGCGAAACTAAAACTACTTTCGCAAAGCCCCTTCTTAAAAAATGCAAATAACGTAGGCTAAAAAAACGGACGACCCTACGCTAATGAGCAGCAACAGAAATTTGAGTCAACAGGTTCTGACTTAGACCTTCGTCTGAACCAGAATATTACGGGCCACCTCATAGCTTACGAAAGAAGGATGAGCTTCGTTAATCTGGATCGTCATCGAACGGTCAAACTCGTTGACTTCCAGTACCTGCACCAGACTGCCGGGTATGAGCCCTGATTTACTCAGAAACTGCAAAAATGGAGCCGTATGCTCCGATACACCCATCATGATAACTTCCTGCTGAACAGGCACTTCGGCTAATTTTTCGTATTCAGCGGAAGGCATCCGACCGGAAGCCGTCGGAATAGGATCGCCGTGCGGATCGGACTCTGGAAAATCAAGAAAGGCATCCAGTCGATTGATGAGTTCTTCGGAAGCAATGTGCTCGAGTTCTTCGGCAATTGGATGTACCTCATCCCAGCGAAAACCCAGTTTTTCCACCATAAAAACCTCCCACAATCGGTGCCGTCGAATCACCTTCAGGGCTTCCTGCTGGCCTTCTTCCGTAAGCCGAACGCCCTGATACTTTTTATAATGGATCAGATTTTTTTCTGCCAGTTTCCGTAACATATCCGTTACTGACGCCGCTTTCGTCTGCGTTTGCTCCGCCAGGGCGTTCGTACTCACCTCCTCGTAGCCGGGCCCTGAGAGATGGTAGATCAGTTTCAGATAGTTTTCTTCCGTTAATGAAGCCATTCGCAAATACAGTTGGCTACAAAGGTACTTTTGAGGAAGTCAAAAATAAAAATTTAGGGCCCCCTAAAAAAATGTTTTGATTTTCCGAAACCATCTTTACATTTGCTTCGTTTAACCTTGGATTGCAGCATATTAGATTTCTGTTCCGTTGAAAATGGATACTCCAGGCTTCCGATAGCAAGACCTTAACTCGCATTATATTTGGTATGAATTCGCCTTTATCTACGTCAGATTCCAAAGCTTCTCCTTTTCTGGATCACTCGCTACCGGAAGTACACGCCTCCGTACGCATCCCGGAAGGAGCCAGTAACTGGCGTAAATTTCTGGCATTTGCCGGACCCGGACTCATGGTTGCCGTGGGCTACATGGACCCGGGTAACTGGGCCACGGATATTGAAGGAGGTTCCCGTTTTGGGTATACCCTGCTTTCAG
>NZ_JBMDWJ010000224.1:0-3814 GCF_048595215.1 Siphonobacter sp. | reverse complement strand
GGCAGTCTAAGTAGATCTATTAATATATAAACTAACGACCCTAAAGCTTGTAAACTTTCGGGTCGTTCGTTTATATATCCATAAAAAAGGTTTGAGAACTAATTCTCAAACCTTTTTAAACTTACTCAAACTTTATATTATAATTGAGCAGCCAGTTTCTGAGCCAGTACGGGTTTGGGTACTGCTCCAACTACTTTATCAACGAGTTCTCCGTTTTTGAAGATCATCAGCGTAGGGATGCTACGGATTCCGAATTTAGAGGGTGTCGTGCTGTTGGCATCTACGTCCATTTTCGCTACTACGGCTTTGCCTTCGTACTCGCCGGCTAATTCTTCTACTACGGGTCCGATCATTTTGCAAGGTCCGCACCATTCAGCCCAGAAATCTACTAAAACGGGTTTATCAGAATTGATAAGTTGCTCAAAATTAGAGTCGGTCGCCTCAATTGTCTTGTGTGCCATTTCCTGAATATATTAAAAATGCTTAGATGATTCGAAGGTTAAAACGGATTCGCTTCGTGAAAGTTCAACCAATGCCTAGAAACTTGCTCCGCTTGTCGCTTTCGTACAGAGATAGAACAAGGGCATTTAAAAATTAATTCACTAGAAGAGAAGATATTCCTTCGGTTTGTTTTCACTCAAAAATCTTTCTTTCGAATTAATTTCAAGCCTTACTCATCGGTGGTTTCTTCAAAAATAAGGTTGAGGAAGTCCAGATACGGCTTTAAGAGCAAACAGCTTTCTTCCACCTTCTGGGTAAAAGTAGGCGATAGCACTTCCTGATCGGTAAAGGAATGCGAAAAAAATAACTGCGTCCGACGAAGTAGCTCAATTTCTGGGTGATCTTTTGGATAGCCTTTCGGAGCGGTTTTCAGGGATGTTCCTTCGGGTTCGCCAAAATGAGCTTTAAAAGCGGGAGCTTCAATAATGCCTTTGATTTCCTGCGGATTGTAATCAATTTCCTGACGGAATTTGGCTAACTGCGAGGGCGTTGATTCCCACATGCCTCCACCCAAAAACGATTTACCGGGGGCAATATGCAGGTAATAATCCATCTTGGACGATTTACGGCCACCTTCACCAAAGCTGGCCGCCAGCCAGGTTTTGTAGGGCGATTTATCGGGCGAAAAGCGAACGTCGCGGGCAATGCGATAATTGCAGTCTTGGACGCGGATGCCCGCCAGATTTTCGAACTGACCTATGCGATAAATCAGATCCTGTACCGTTTCCTCGAAATTTGATTTGACTCCCTCCCACTCTTTTTTGTGGATTTGAAACCATTCACGGGTATTGTTTTGAGCTAATTCTTTTAAAAATTTCAGGGTCGAAGCCGGAATCTGGGGCATAATGAAGGAGTGTTTTGGGATTTGGATGGCTTGGTTTGTTTAAAGTTTGATAACGTCTGAAAAGGGTTTGAGGTTCGTGGAGATAGAAATGACCAGCCTTCTCAGCGGGAAGACAAACGGACCTGCTGCTATCTCAATAACATAGCTCATGCCTACTATAAGCTTATTCAGATCCTCAAAAAACAAATCCAATTGCGTAACTCTCTACCCCTCACCTTTCGAAAAAGAACAAACATCCCGGTACTTATTTTTGATTGCGGATCATAGATTGCAGTTTTGCAGTAAAATTAGAAAGCTCTTTTTATGGGCAAACATCACAATTAATCCTTTCTTTTCTGATGGCTCGCATCCTTACGGGTATCCAAAGTTCTGGACTTCCTCACCTGGGAAATATTCTGGGTGCCATTCTCCCTTCGATTGAACTCTCGCAGGAACCGGCCAATGAATCTTTCTTTTTCATTGCCGATTTACATTCGCTGACTTCGCTAAAAGACGGTGAAGCCCGTCGCCAATATACGTACGCCATTGCCGCCGCCTGGCTGGCCTGTGGCTTTGATACGGAAAAAAATGTCTTCTTCCGGCAATCACGAATCCCTGAACATACGGAACTAGCTTGGTACCTGGAATGCTTCACGCCCTACCCGATGCTGGCCAATGCTCACTCGTTTAAAGACAAATCGGAAAACCTCTCCGACGTAAACTCTGGGCTGTTCGTTTATCCGGTCTTACAAGCCGCGGATATCGTCCTGTACGATGCCGAGCTGGTACCCGTGGGTAAGGACCAGCGGCAACACCTGGAAATGTCGCGGGATATTGCGGCTACATTTAATCATCGCTACGGGGATATTCTGGTTTTACCCGAAGCCCGGATTAGCGAAAAAGTGATGACAATTCCGGGTACGGACGGTCGGAAGATGTCGAAGTCGTACAACAACTACATCAATATTTTCCTGCCCGAAAAAGAGCTTCGCAAGTCCGTTATGAGTATCGTAACGGATTCGACGCCGCTGGAAGAACCCAAGAAAACGGAAGGCGATACGACGTTCACGTTGTATTCACTCTTGGCGACGCCCGAGGAAACCGAACAGATGAGGCAAAACTACGCCGGCGGCAACTACGGCTACGGACACGCTAAGCAGGCCTTGTACGAACTGATTCTGAAACGCTTTGCTACCGAGCGGGAGCGTTTCTCCTACTACATGCAGAACCCCGAAGAGCTGGAAAAAGCTTTGAGTATGGGGGAAGAAAAAGCCAAGGTTATCGCCCAACAAACCATTAAGCGAGTTCGGGAAGTACTGGGTTTTTAAACCCTAGTACTTCTAGGCATCCCTTCTTCGTTCACTTCCCGAAGGCAACGCTGCTTTCGGGAAGTTTGTTTATCCGTCTGATCAACGCCTCCTATGCTTAACCAACTCGATACGGAATTATTTTTGGCCCTTAACGGAGCCCACGCCACCTGGCTCGATCACGCCATGTACTGGATTTCCGATCAGGAGTTCTGGTACCCCTTCTACGCGTTGATTTTAGCCTGGCTTTTCTGGCGGTTCAAAAAGAAAGCCATTGGTGTGGTACTCGCCTGCGTAGCGACCATCGCCTTAGGGGATCAGTTTACCAGCAGCGTACTCAAACCCTGGGTGGCCCGACTGCGGCCCTGTCACGAACCCTCCATCGAGCGAATGGTGCACGTCGTGTGGGAATGCGGCGGCCAATACGGGTTTGCCTCGAGTCACGCCGCCAACACGTTTGGTTTTGTAATGGTCCTGACGCTCCTGTTTGGCAAAGAACATCCTTGGATTAAATGGCTATTCCTTTGGGCTGCTCTCGTTTCGTACAGCCGCATTTACGTGGGTGCCCACTACCCGCTCGACGTACTGACCGGAGCCGCCGTAGGCATACTTTTTGCTTTTCTGGTTACGTTGATTTACAAAAAACTCTCCGTTCAACGATGAAAATGCTGCTTACAGGCCTTTTGTACTTTTCCGTTCTGCTCTCGGCATGGGCCGCCGATATTGAGGGTGTCTGGTTCAATGAAGAAAAAACCTCAAAAATTCAGATTTACAAGCAAGGGGACCAGTACTTCGGAAAGATCATCTGGATTAAGGAAGTAGAGGCCAATCAGCCCAAAAAGGATGTCAATAATCCCGACGAGAAACTACGAAATCGACCGTTGATGGGAATGGTTATTCTCTCTAATTTCAAATCTGATGGCGAAAAAGTCTGGTCGGGTGGAAAAATTTATGATCCCCGAAACGGAAAGATCTACTCCTGCAAAATCACCAAAGTTTCGGATCGTGAATTAGCCGTTCGCGGCTACATTGGTACACCCATGTTAGGCCGTACCACTACCTTCACAAAAGCCGAATAATGGGCTTTTCAGCTCCCCGACCGGTTGACTAAAAACAAGCTTTTTTTAAGTCAACCGGTTTTTTCGTTCGTTTTTTTTCTACCTTTGCGGCTCAATTTCCAAGG
>NZ_JBMDWJ010000223.1:0-52689 GCF_048595215.1 Siphonobacter sp. | reverse complement strand
GCGGCCCATTGCCCTAGCCAAAGACGGCAACCGGGTGAAACGGTACCTTGCTAATTTTGATAAAGTGGAAGCCCTGATGAAGGAAGTGGAAGAACGGGACCAGCTCCGTCAATTCCAGCCCATTATCACCGGCGAAATGATCATGGACGTCTTCGGTCTGGGGCCATCTAAAGAAGTGGGTCAATTGAAAAACACCATTCGGGAGGCTATTCTGGAGGGTACGTTACCCAACGATTGGGCTCATGCCTATCCGTTTATGATTGAAGCCGGAGCTGCTCTGGGCTTCCAACCCGTAAAAGAATTGACGCCCCCGGCTCCTCGGAAAGACCAAGAATCGTAAAATATCGTTAATTTATAAAGTTCCTTTTTCTCATTCCTGCGGATTTCACGCCTGATTCCGATCCCGAAATTTGTTAGTACGAATGCTTCGTTGGCTAGTCCTTGGTTTACTTTTTGTGGTGCATATCGGTACGGCCCAAACCCGTACGGATTCGCTGCGTAAGCTGAATAATCTAGCCGCCGAACTAGCCAAACGCGGTCGCTACGACCGGGCCGCTCCCCTGCTTAAAGGAGCATTGCAGGTCGAAGCAAGAGATACCCTTCGCTACAACATGGCCCTGGTGGAACTGGCTCAGGGCCATTCGGATCAGGCGAAACAGTGGCTGAGTACGCCCCTGCCCTTTGCCAACGTGGGTTTACAGAAAGGGCTCATTGCTGGTCAGCAGGGTCGTTTTTCGGAAGCCCTGACTTATTTCCGAACCACGCCGGCTACGCCCGAAAATTCGGATGCTCTGTTCTACAATCAGGCTATTGCCCTATGGCGGTCTGCTCCGGAAAAAGCGGATGTGTACCCGCACATTGAACGCTACTTGCAGCAGTCGGTAAGTACAGACCCTAAATCCCGGCTTGCATTAGGACAGTTGATGGCGGCTCAAAACCGCTGGGATGAAGCTGTACGAAACTTTCAGCAGGCTCGTCAGGATGGAGCCGACACGCAGGTACTCTTACGCCTCGGTCACGCCCATCTGGCGTTAAATCAGCCCGAAGAAGCCCTTCAGGTTTTTCAGGAATACTTGGATGCGGGTGGCCGGGAAGGGTATCTGGCTCACCTGGGCATGGCCTATACACACTACCGGAAGGGCGATTACGCCGCCGCCGGAGCCGCTTTTCAACGGGTATTACGCATCCGTCCCAACTCCGCCGAAGCGGCTACGGGTATGGGCCATATTTTGGTCGGTCAGCACCAGGACGGCAAGGCTCTCGCTCAGTATCAGCGAGCCCTCAGCTATGATTCAACGTATGCTCCAGGTCGATTGGGACGGGCGATGGCCTATTACCGGCTGGGACGCTACGCCGAAGCTTGGAAGGATTTTGCGGCGAGTGCTCATATCATCAACCCGGATAATCCGGACTACGCGGATTTTTACCTCTGCCGGGGCTTTACGCTGATTCGCCTGAAAAAGTACCGTAACGCTCTGGCGGAATTTGAAAATGCCCAGAAGTCGAAACCTAACGAAACGGCCGTGTATGCCGGGTTGAGTGAAGCTTACCGCGGACTGGGCGATTTTCAACTGGCCCATCGAAATGTGAACGAGGCCCTGAAACGTGAGCCCAATCACGCCGGACTCCTCACTAACCGGGGAAATTTTCAGTTGAACATTGAGCAATTTAATGACGCTTCTGACGATTATAAACGGGCTATTCAGCTCGATCCCGGCAATATCAATGCTCATAACGGCGTAGCCATCACTGACTTACAAAGCGACCGTATTCCCGAAGCGTTAGTACGTTACGATAGTTTACTACTAAAAAATCCCCGACAGCCGATGCTGTATAATAACCGGGGGATAACGCAGTCGTACCGGGGGCTGCAACTGGAATTTGAAAAGAAAGAAACGGAGGCTCTGGCATCTTACAAAAAATCGCTGGCTGATTTTCAACGGGCGATGTCCATCGATACGGCGGGGGGCTATTACCGGAATAATATCGGTAACGTGTACCGCATTCTTAATCAGAACGATAAGGCTGTAGCCAATTACAATGGATATTTGAGCAAAACGGCCATCAATAATCTCGGCGTTCTGTACGCGGGAACCAAGCAGAAACGCTACTCGTATTACTACATCACCACAGCCCTGCAACTCGATTCTACCAATTTTTCTTTCCTCTACAATCGGGCTAAACTCTACCGAAGCGACTATCCGGATTCACTAACTACGCGGGGGAAATATCTGCGAGCGGAATCGTTTATTTCACCCAACGCCATTGCCCGCAAGTACAGCAAAGACGGCTACATTACCGTTTATCTGTTTGATTATCAATACAACACCTACGAGTTTGAAGGGCAACCCCGCTTTCCCATCAAGGCAGACGCGGGTAAACCCATGGAGTTTCAGACTTTCTTCGATTTTCAGTCCATACCCGAACCGCCGAAACCCGAGCCCGTCCCACGACAGCCGCGTGAATACACGTATCCGAAAGGCAAATCGTTGAAGTCGCCGCGAAAGTCGAAGAATCGGGGGAGTACGGAGTGTCCGGTGTGAGGAGGCGTATTGTTTTGAGTGTAGGGCAGCCGCAGTTTAGATTTTTGAGATTTAAGAATCGGGAGGTTTCAGGCTGGTAGCAGTTTTGTAGTGGAGAGGTCTGAAAATTCAGGTAAAACTTGCCTTATGCAAAAACTTCTCTTCTTACTGGCGTTTCTGGCCTGGGGTTGTACTCGAAAGCCCCAGGATCTTTTCCTTTTACAGGGCGATTGGGTAACCACCAATGCCGTGGTACGTAACTCGTTAAGTGATCAGCCAATAACGTTTTCGTTCGAAGACTCTCTTTGTTCGTACCTTTTTGCCTCGCTGGGTTATTCGAAGTATAGCCTTCAAAATGATACACTCCTGATCGAAACGGTACACCCTCTCCTGGGTAACCATTTCCATGGAACCAAACAGGAGACTTCAAACCCTGCTTTCTCCATTCGAAAACTACAGGCCGATCGGCTTCAACTACAACCCGCCAATGCAGCAACCCAAGCGATTCTTAAGAGATATAATCTTCGGCCAGGACGGGTTTTAAAACTACGGAAACTAACGACCAAGAATCAGATTCGTTTTCGCAAGATTGGGTTTTACAGTACGGGTTGTTTCAGCAGTTGCCCCTGGATGTACCTGGAAATTGATAGTTTGGGACATTTTCTTTTTCAGGGAAAAGAGGATACGAATCCGACCGGTCTGCATCGAGGACAGCTCCCATTGCCATTCGTGAGCCTACTTAATAACAAGTTACAGCAGCTCGATTTGCGTACGTTGAAACCGTATTATGCAGCCAATTGGACGGATGATCAGCAATGGGGACTTCATATTACGTATGCGGATCAATCCACAGAAGTTCATGTGTATGGGTACGATAAAGAGCCACTGGAATTGCGGATTCTTTTTAATCTATTAATGGACTTGTACCACCACCTTGCCTTAACTCCCGATTCAAACGTACTGAAAGCCTTTGAATTTAAGGAGTTTATGAAAGGCAAAATTATTCCTGGGACTTAGCACCCCTTTCGCTGCATTAGTTATCGAACTAAATTAGAAGTTCCTCTCATTGGCGATAAGCCCCGTGGAAAGGTCATAGTAGCCGAGCATCCCCAAGGCAAGATTCCTTCCAGAAGTAACCCTACCTCACCAATTAACAGTACAAGCAAACTACTTTTGCAGGAACGTTGTTAATCCTGTGTTGAAACAGGTAGACCCTAAACGGTAAAATCCCTCCTATCATGCAAGTTGAATTAGTTCGCGTTGATGACGCTTTTCATTTTCAGGCTTCCGGCTCTTCGGAAGCTTCGGTATCTATTGATGCTTCTGAGGCCGTGGGTGGCCATAATGCGGGCGTACGGCCGATGGAGTTGTTACTGATGGGTCTGGGCGGATGTACGGCCATTGATGTGATTCTGGTACTGAAAAAGCAACGCTTACAGATCGAAGATTTTCGCGTCAGTGTATCGGGGGAACGCGAGAAAATTGAAGGTACAGAAATGAGTCCGTTCCGGAAAATCAACCTGCATTATCAAATCAAAGGCAACGTGCCCCAGGAAAAAGCCGAACGAGCCATTCAGCTTTCCATGGAAAAGTACTGCTCAGCTACCGCTCAGTTGTCACCTACGGCTGAGATTACGCATACGCTGACGATTGAAGGCGTAAGTCCTCAGGAAATTCAGGCGGATAGTCTGGCTCAGTAAAGTTTAAGAAGTGTTACCTTTGCCGCCTGAACCCAGACTTCCAGAAGGAGTCAACCGACGTTCAGCACCCAGTATCAATGAAACAATACCAGGATCTACTTCAACATATTCTTGACCACGGTACCCGAAAAACGGACCGTACCGGCACGGGCACCATTTCCGTATTTGGCTACCAGATGCGATTCAATCTGGCCGAGGGATTTCCCCTGGTTACGACGAAGAAGGTCCATACCAAATCGATCATTCATGAACTTTTGTGGTTTCTGAAGGGCGAAACTAATATTCAGTACCTGAAAGAAAACGGCGTGAGTATCTGGGACGAATGGGCCGACGCCGAAGGGAATCTTGGTCCCGTGTACGGAAAGCAGTGGCGGAGCTGGGAAGGCCCCGACGGTCAGGTTATTGACCAGATCACGCAGGCTGTCGATCTGCTCCGCAAATCACCCGATTCCCGTCGCATTCTGGTTTCGGCCTGGAACCCTGCGGACCTTGGACAGATGGCTTTGCAACCCTGCCATGCCTTGTTCCAGTTTTACGTAGCCGATAACAAGCTTTCCTGCCAGTTGTACCAACGCAGTGCGGATGTGTTTCTGGGCGTACCATTCAACATTGCCAGCTACGCATTGCTGACGATGATGATTGCTCAGGTCACGAACCTCGAACTCGGCGATTTCATCTGGACGGGTGGCGATACGCACCTGTACCTCAATCACCTCGAACAGGTGGAGCTACAATTGAGTCGCGAACCACGGCCCCTGCCTACGATGCAACTGAATCCGGATGTAACGGACTTATTTGAATTTAAATACGAAGATTTCAAGCTGGAAAACTACGATCCCTGGCCAGCCATCAAGGCTCCGGTTGCGGTATAAATCAGGACTACAGCGTTGTGCTAAAGCCACGGGATACGGCGTTGTCTCGTGGCTTTATGTTGGTATGCTTGGGGATTTTCTTGGTATGAGATCCAGAACTTGCACCTGTTTTTAGCAAAACCAGGAGTAGTGTGGTTAACCAACGTAAAAAGATGAACGTATCAGATTGCCCATTACCGTGACAGGACCAGGGGTTGTACCCCTGGCTAATTCGATTGAACCCCTTCGGGGTTTGAGGGTTTTAATACGTTAAACTTTTGAAACCCATCCAACTAAATCAAACTCGATCAAACGCCTTTTCTACCTGTCATGTCCACCCTTCTCCTCAAACTGATTCTCATGCCTTCGCTAATTGGTGGCGTTACGCTGGCCGCCCGTCGCTGGGGGAATGTGGTGGGCGGATGGCTGGGCGGTTTTCCCTGGATTGCGGGTCCTATTTCGATTTTTCTGGCTCTGGAACAAAGTAAGACTTTTGCGGCTCAGTCGGCGGCGGGCTCGCTCTTAGGTTGTTTTTCTACTTATGCTTTTGCTTGGCTGTACGCGAAAGGGGCGGCTCGGTTCCACTGGTTTCCGCTGCTGATGGGCTGCTACGCGATGATTTTTGTTTCGTTATATCTGGGCCAGTTTTACTCAGGCAGTATACACGTTTTATTCGTGGCCTTGTTACTGTTCATTGCACTGGTTTACTGGAAGTTTCCGCGACCTACCGTTCCAACGCATATTCCGCCCCCACCCCGTTTTGACCTGCCCTTGCGGATGCTGGTTGCCACGGTTTTTGTCGCGGGAATTACGCAACTGGCGGCCTGGACGGGTCCGGTCTGGAGTGGGTTACTTACTCCTTTTCCGATCATGACTACCTGTCTGGCCGTATTTACACACATCCAGCAGGGCCCCGCCCAATGTGCCCGTATTCTGCGGGGAATGGTCAGCTCCGGCTTTGGCTTCGCGGCTTTTCTGTATGGCGTGGGCTTGTTACTACCCCATACGTCTCTATGGGTGGCATATAGTATAGCCTTACTCTTTTCTTCGTTGACCAACCTGTTGACCTTGAAGTTTTTAAGGTAGTCTATAACTCTGAAGGCTGCTTTTACGCAAATGGATACGTTTTGCGGAAGGAAAATGTTTTAGACTCATCGCTGGTACAGGATTTTCGCCGAATGTTTTGAGGGTTCAATAAGAAAAACTCATTTTTGAGTGCGTATCCGTCGGTTCGCCGACTCGCCTGTTTAACCTCAAGCTAAAACATTTCTCTATGCATTCACGTCGCGACTTTCTACAAAAGCTGACGGCTTCGGCCATTACCTTACCCTTTTTACCGACTTCTACTTCGCTGGAAGAATTTTATAGCAAGCCCTACGATGGCCCGGTTTTACGCGTGGCCATTATGGGTCTGGGTGGTTACGGTAGCCGCGTGGCGGAAGCCATGCAATCCAGTAAAATGGCGAAGCTGGTGGGCGTTATCAGCGGTACGCCGTCGAAGATTAAAGACTGGCAGTCGAAATATAAGATTCCCGAAAAGAACTGTTACAACTACGAGAACTTCGACCAGATCAAGAATAACGCAGACATTGATGCCGTCTATGTCATTACGCCCAACGCCTTACACCATGACCAAGTCATTCGTGTAGCCAAGGCCGGTAAACACGTGATCTGTGAAAAACCAATGGCTATCAATGCTAAAGAAGGCCAGGAAATGGTAGACGCCTGCAAAAAGGCGAACGTCAAGCTGCTAGTGGGTTACCGCATGCACTTCGAGCCACATACGCTGGAAATCGTACGGATGCGAAAAGCGGGCGAACTCGGAAAAATCACCTTCTTCCAGGGACTTTCTGGCTTTAAAATTGGCGACCCCAGTCAGTGGCGAATGAACAAACAACTCGCGGGCGGTGGTTCGATGATGGATATTGGTATCTACGCCATTAACGGTTCCCGCTATATGGTAGGCGAAGAACCCATTTGGGTAACGGCTCAGGAAACGAAAACCGATCCGCAAAGATTCAAGGAAGGCGTTGATGAGACGATTACGTTCCAACTGGGCTTTCCCGGTGGAGCCGTAGCATCCTGTCTTTCAAGCTACAACATCAATAACCTAGACCGTTTCTTCCTGACGGGGGATAATGGTTTCGCTGAATTGTTTCCCGCTACGGGATACGGTCCTATCAAAGGCCGGACGCACAAAGGTGAACTGAATCAGCCCATCGTGACGCACCAGACCGTACAAATGGACGAAATGGCGGCGATCATTCTTCAGGGTAAACAACCCATCGTACCCGTCGATGGTGAAGAGGGCGTAAAAGATCTAAAAATCATCGACGCGATCTATGCAGCGGTGAAATCGGGGAAAAAGGAGAATCTTAAGCTTTGATTCGTTTTGTGTTTTCAGTATAGACCAGTGTTAGAAATGGTGTTTTGCCACGAAGGCACCAGGACACGCTGTTTCACAATAAAAAGGCCTGTCTTTGAGTATACTCCTCAAAGACAGGCCTTTTCATTAACTGAAAACAGAAAACTGCAAACTACTTGATTTGCCCCACCATGTCCAGCACTGGTTTACCTACGCAACCACTGGGTTCGAGGATGTCGAGCAGGTAGGATACCGTTGCAGCAATGTCGGCTACGTGAGTCGAGGCCCCCGTACGACCGTGTGGGATTTTCCAGCCGTAGAACAGGCAAGGTACGTGTGAATCGTAGTTGTAGAGCGTACCGTGGCCCGTACCCGCTTTGGTGTAGCCATCCTGCCAGCCGGGTTCGGAGACGAGCATAAAATCCCCACCCCGACGCGGGTGATAGCCATTCTTTACAAAGTACGCCTGATTGTCGTTCATGGAAACGGCTTCCAATGAATGCAGGTTGATGAAGTTAGCTACCCCTTTCATTTGCACGATGGAATCACGTAGCATGGGATATACATCTGAATAGGTCAGTTTTTTCGCTTTTAGTACGGCCGGGTTCAGGTATAACTGATAGTTGCCGTAGTACTGAATCCAATCGGCTTCACCGTACGCTTTGTTCAATACATCGCGGGCCTTCACCGTCACTTTGTCGAGTGAACCGGCGGCAATGTGGTGTTCGTTCGAGAAGCCCCATACGTCTGCTACGCCGTGATCCGCGGAGAGGAAAACGAGTACATTCTCTTTACCCACCCAGCTGTCGAGGAAGGTTAATAATTCTTCAATATCCTTGTCCAGACGCAGATAGGTATCCTGCGTTTCAATCGAGTTAGGACCAAAACTGTGACCTACGTAATCCGTCGAAGAAAAGCTGACGGCCAGGAAATCCGTAACGCTGCCTTTGCCCAACTTCTCGTTTTTGAGAGCCTCCAGAGCAAAGTCTTTCGTAATACTGTTACCAAAAGGCGTTTTCCGGAAGTTCTCGTAGAAGCTCTGGAACGTACCGCCTACTTCGTGCGGGAATACGGGTTTCTTTTCGCCCGGAATCGGCTGTTCGTACGGCATATCATCGGCGGTACTTTCGGTGTACTGCTCGATGGGCAACAGCGTCGTCCAGGGTTTTTCCAGGTATTTATTCGCCAGTTTTTTTGCGTTGAAATCTTTCACCCACTGGGGAACGTCTTTCATGTAAAACGTACTGGTGATAAAGCTTCCGTCGCGGGAATCGAACCAATAAGCTCCGTCGGCCGTGTGGCCCGCCGGAATAATCGCTCCGCGATCTTTCTGCGAAACGCCAATGACTTTTGATTTAAAGTTGGTCGCGATTTTCAGCTGATCGGTGATCGTGCTGGCGAGTACATTGCGGGGAGACATCCGACCCGCCGTAGAAGGATTTCCACCCGCCGTAACGACCGTGGTATCTTCCGTACAATAGACATCTCGACCCAAGCTACGGTCAAACCAGTCATTGCCCACAATCCCGTGAATGGCCGGAACGGAGCCCGTATAAATGGAGGTATGTCCGGGTGCCGTGATCGTCGGCATGTAATTGTAATGCGTGTACGCACAATTGAAGCCTTCGCCTAAAAGCCGCTTGAAACCGCCTTTTCCGTATTTTTCTGAATACCGGAACAGAAAGTCATATCGCATCTGATCGACTACAATCCCTACCACCAGCTTGGGACGGTCAGGCATGGTTCGCTGTACGCTTTTCTTGGTTTGTGCCACTAACAACAGAGGACTTAGCAGCAATAGAAAACTAAGTTTGAAAGAATGCATGTGGAAATCGTTTGTAACAAAATTAATAATAAGGCGTTTACTCTTCCCAGTTTTTGCGACTACGGGACGCTTTCCGCTCCGAAGCCAGCCGTTTGGACTGGAGCCTTTCCTGCGTGGAGGCTTTGGTGGGTTTAGTGGCTTTGCGTACGCGAGGTTCGCGAAAAGCTTTTTCCAAAACTGCGTATAACTTCTTGACGGCCTGCTCTTTATTCGTAAGCTGACTACGCGACTGTTGAGCCGTTATAATGAGTTCACCCTGGGTACTGAGCTGCGAGGCCAGACGTTGTTGTAACTTCTGTTTTTGCTCGTCCGTTAGAATTTGGGAAGTTTGAATATTGAGACGAACTTCCACTTTGCTTTCAACCTTATTTACATTCTGACCACCCGGTCCGGAGGAACGACTGGTCTGAAATTGGAGTTCGGGGTATAGATCGGGTAACATTTTAGTTTTCAGTTTACGGTTTTTAGTTTTCAGTTAAAACCAACTTATGGAAGCTTTCGTGTTGTCCTTGGCAAGTTTCAAACTTTAGTATTTGCTCTAATTACGTTCACAGCAAAGGAATCTTCGAAAAACGGAAAACAGCGAACTGAAAACTTTCCAAAGGTACACACTGAATTTTGGCAACATTTAGGAAAATCATACATATTGACATGGACGCTTTCTACGCCAGCGTCGAACAGCGGGATAATCCGGAGCTGCGGGGGAAACCGCTGGCGGTGGGCGGTAGCCGTGAACGGGGTGTGGTGGCGGCAGCTAGTTACGAAGCCCGCAAGTACGGCGTTCGCTCGGCGATGGCCTCGGTGACGGCGTTACGTAAGTGTCCGCACCTGCTTTTTGTCCGGCCGCGATTTGATGTGTATAAGGCGGTTTCGGCACAAATCCGCGAAATTTTCGCCCGCTATACGCCTATGATTGAACCGCTTTCGCTGGATGAGGCCTACCTCGACGTTACCGAAAACCTGAAAGGGATCGAAACGGCTACGCAAATTGCTCAGGAGATCAAAGACCAGATTCGGGAAGAAACCGGACTGACGGCTTCAGCGGGGGTTTCATTTAACAAATTTCTGGCTAAAATCGCTTCCGACTATAACAAGCCGGATGGTCTTTTCATCATTAAACCCAAACAGGCAGAAGCGTTTGTGGCGGGCTTACACGTCAAGGATTTTCACGGCATCGGCAAGGTTACCGCCGAGAAAATGCACAAAATGGGCATTTTTACCGGAGCCGATCTGAAGGCTCAGCCGCTAGAGGTATTAGTGAAACATTTTGGAAAAGTGGGACGCTGGTACTACCAGATTGCCCGGGGGCAGGATGATCGGCTGGTCAATCCCGACCGGATTCGGAAGTCCATTGGAGCCGAAGAAACCTTTTCGACGGATCTGGAAGACGTGGAATTGTTACTCAATGAACTCTGGCCCATTACAGAGGAAGTCTGGCGACGAGCCGAGCGGGCTCAGGCGTACGGCAAAACGGTAACGCTGAAAGTGAAGTTCGGTGATTTTGAACAGATTACTCGCAGTCGAACCAGCCTGCAACCCATTACCGAACAAGCGTTTTACGAACGTATGGTACGGGAGCTATTCGAGGGAATTTTTCCGCTCCGCATGGGTATTCGGCTTATGGGGGTTACGCTGTCGAACCTGGAGCGGGCAGATGAATGGGATGGGCGGCAGCTGACGTTTCATTTTTAATAAACGGGTTGAAATCGCTTCTACCAACGAATCAAGCTTCATCCCTTTTCACCGCCTCTTACCCTTACCCAAATAAAAGGGTGCCTTCCTTTCGAAAGACACCCTTATTTTCACGGCTTAAACAGGTACTGACTCTAATTCTTCTACTTTTTTCTTTTGCTTACTCCCCCATTTTTCACGTACCCGATCAACCAGGTAATAAATCATGGGTACCAGGAATATGGTCAAAATCATCGAACTGGTTAATCCACCAATCAACACCCAGGCCAGAGAGTTTTTCCACTCCGAACCAGCCCCGGCCGCCAGTGCGATAGGTAACATCCCGATTACCATGGCAATGGTGGTCATCAGAATGGGTCGCAGACGTTCTTCTCCGGCGTGAATAATGGCCTCTTTGTAATGCATGCCCTGAGCTTTGAGCTGGTTGGCAAAGTCCACAATCAAAATGGCGTTTTTCATAACCAGACCCATCAACATCAACATACCCAGCATCGCGAAGATGCTCATGTTGGAGGAGGACAGAGCCAGAGCAATCATTGCTCCAATGATGGCCACAGGGATGGAGAACAATACAACCAGTGGATAAATAAAGCTGTCGTACAGTAAGACCATGATGAAGTACACCAGCATCAAAGCAGCCACCATGGCCAGTCCCAGCGAGCCGAATCCTTCACTCTGACTCTTGGCATCGCCACCCCAGCTCAACGTTACGTTAGCTGGAAGCGGATTTTTCGCCAAATCTTCATTGATCGTGTTGATCAGCGTACCGGATCCTACGCCAAGCGTATTCCCCGTAATCGTAACGGAGGTACGGCGGTTTTTGCGTTCGAGCAACGAAGGCCCGCTACCCAGACGCACGTCGGCAAACTCGGCCAGCCGTACCGGACGATTCGCGATCGGACTGAAGAAGGTAATGTTCTTCACGGCTTCGGGATCTTTCCGGTCAAAGGCGTCGAGCATAATCCGAATGTCGTAATCTTCGCTACCCTCGCGGTATTTCGAATCATCGTTACCGGCAAAGGCATTTTGCAGCAAGCCACCCACGGTCTGAATATTCAGGCCCAGTTTTGCCATTTTTTCCCGGTCAATGTTGACTTGTACCTCGGGATTTCCGGCTTCTACCGAAACCTTCACGTCATTGGCACCCGGCGTCTTTTTCAGACGATCGGCAACCTGCCCCGCGGTTTTCATTAAATCGTCGAGGTTGTCCCCGCTCAGAATCATTTCAATCGGTGAACCTCCGGAGTTGACCATCCCGATTACGGAAGAGGTAAATTCAATACCCGGAAAACGCTCCGACAGCTCCTTACGCGTTTCAATCATGTACTTTTCCGTGGGCAACTGGTTTGGCCGTTCCTCCGCCGGAGCCAGCTCAATGGTCAGCTCCGTCCGGTTGGTTTCCCCCTGTCCGGTACTCGACATGCCCGTACTGGCACCCGCCACGTTAGCGAAAATGGTTTCTACTTCCGGTTTCTTCCTCAGGTAATCTTCAATGCTACGGGCCGTCAGGTTGTTTTGCTGCAGGGAGGCACTTTTATCCAGCTTCATCGTCAGCAGAAACTTGCCCTGATCCCCCTGAGCCACGAATTCCTGTCCGATAATACCCAGACCCATCACCCAGCCCGTCGCTACGAAAATGGCAATCAGGATTCCGGTAAAGGCAATTTTGTGACCAATCACCCAAACGAGCGTACGCTGGTACCAGTTGGATAAACCCGTCAATCCGCGTTCAAACCACAACAGAAAAGCGTGGAAAGGATTCTTCGGATTCAGGTGTTCCAGCCGGGCAATTCGGGACGTCAGATACGGCGTTAGCGTAAAACTAACCAGCAAACTGACCATCGTCGAAAACGCTACCGTTAACGAGAACTGACGTAACAAGTCGGCAATGATCGAGCTAACCATGGTAATGGGTACGAATACCACCACAATCACCAGCGTCAGAGCTACGGCCGCAAAGCCAATTTCCTTCACCCCATCAAGCGTCGCCTGCCAACGATTTTTACCCATTTCCAGGTGTCGCTGAATATTTTCCAGTACTACAATCGAGTCATCGACCAGAATACCGATTACCAGCGAAAGGGCCAGCAGGGTCATCAGGTTGAGCGAATAACCCATGACGTACATGAAAAGGAAGGCCGAAACCAACGAAGCCGGTACAGAAATCATGACAATAATGGCGTTCCGAATACTATGCAGGAAGAGCAGCATTACCACCGCTACCAGGACAACGGCCAGAATCAAATCGTGCGTAACGGCCTCTACGGACTCCAGCGTGAACGTACTGCTGTCGTAGGCAATCGTAAAATGTACGTTATCTTTCGCGTTCTCTTTTTCAATGGTGGCCAGTCGTTCCTGAATCAGGCGACTGATTTCCACCGCGTTGGCATCGGATTGTTTCTTGATGAACATCCCAATCCCGTTTTGTCCGTTGAAACGACTGATACTTTCCGTATCAGCCAGTCCATCCGTAACCGTAGCCACATCTTTGACGCGAATCGGACTTCCGTTGGGGGGCGTTGCCACCACCAGATTCCGAATGTCGTCCATGGAGGAAAACTTACCGGCCAGCTTCAGCGTAATCTGCTCGGAGGAGCTTTTGACTTTCCCCGTCGGAAATTCCATATTGGCCTGATTGATGGCCTGCGTTACCTGCAACAGCGAAATACCGTAGTAGTTGAGCTTATCGTCGTTGACGTTCACCCGTACTTCACGTTTGTCGCCCCCGACCATCGTGATTTCAGCGACACCGGGTACCTGTTGCATCAGAGGCAGGTATCGGTCCTCTACCTGCTGGTAGAACACTTCGTTCGGCAGACTGGACGTAGCCAATAACTGCATAATCGGCTGATCGCTGGGTGAAATTTTCGACAACGAAGGCGTTTCGGCGTCGTCTGGAAGGTCGCTCACCATGTTGTTGATCTTCCGCTGGGTTTCATCCAGAGCGTTGTCAATGTCCGTACCCGCTTTGAATTCCACAATCACCAGCGAAGCACTTTCCAGTGACTTGGTGGTAATGTTATCGATGTTGTCGAGGCCCGATACGGCGTCCTCGATTTTCTTACTTACTTCCGATTCTACTTCGGACGGAGCAGCCCCCGGATATACCGTGGTGATGGTTACGACCGGAATGGAAAACTCGGGCATCAGCTCGTAGCTGAGCAGCCGATACGAAGCAAACCCTCCGAGCGTGAGTATCGCAAACAGTACGATAATCATGGAAGGCCGCTTGATGATGGTTTCTATAAAATTCATATCCTGTGCTAGTTGTACTGGAAAGGTTTGACGGGTGGTTGGAGAATGTTGGAATGGTTAAAGAAGGTTTAATTCGTTTGAGGGTATGAGCTCTGGAATCACTTTTCTGTATTCACTCCACTGAATGGCTTCTTCTGTTCTCCCAGTCAAACCATTCCAGTCTACCTTTTTACCAACCGCTCAAACCTTCTCAAACGAATCAAACTTCTCAAACTACTACCTTATTGAGCAACCACCGGGGTACCGTTCTGGAGGTTGATTTGTCCACTAACGACGACCTGTTCGCCCGCCTGCAAGCCTTTCGTAATCTCGTAGTAATCGTTCGTCGTCGCTCCGATTTGTACGTCACGCAGGATGGCTGTTCCATTTTCAACCACGTACAATTGCGGCTGCTTGGTCGAGCCGATGATCGCTTGACGCGGTACGGATAGACTCTGACCTTTCAATTCGCTGGTATTGGCAATCGTACCGTACATACCCGCCCGTAAGGCATGAGCACTGGAATTGGCTACGGAAATTTCGATGGGGTAATTATGAGCGGCATCGCCCTGAGCACCGATTAATGACACGCGGCCTTTGAACTCAGTATCAGGATATACTTCGGTTTTCACCGCAATACTTTGGCCCATCCGGAATTGGTTGATGGCTTTTTCCGGGACCTGTACCACCAGTTTCAGCGTAGAGATATCCGTTACTTTCGCCAACGGCGTACCTGGTGAAACGATCGATCCTTTCTCCACCATTTTGGACGTTACAATACCCGAGAACGGAGCCGTAATCGTCGTATTTGCCAGTTGTTTTTGTAACTGCTTCACCTGAGCCTGCGTAGCCCGGATGTTGAGCTGCGTTTTCTCGATGTTGACCGCGGGCGTCGCATCCCCTTTCACCAACGCTTCGTAGCGTTTCAGGTCATTTTTATACCCTTCAATCTGTACTTCCAAGGCTTCGATCTGGTAGCGAAGCTGATCGTCGTCGAGTTTGGCCACGAGTTTTCCGGCTCCTACGGCCTGCCCTTCCACAATGGGTAACTGGACAATTTCACCCCCGGCTTGCGGACGAATTTCAATTTCCCGATTCGCCTCAAACGAACCTAAAAACTGCGATTCAAGCGACAGATCGCGTACTTCGGCTTTGGCCGTACGCACGCCCACTTTCAGGTTCGGATTGGGTTTGTATACTTTTTCGGCAACTTTTTCCTTATTATCCAGCAGTTTCCAGGCCGTCAGCCCCAGCGTAGACACGAGGGCAATGGCTACAATTATTCGTTTCATAGGAGTGTTTTGATCTATTTAGTGATGAGATTTCCGGTTGCTTTCCGCCAGTCGAGTTCGGCCGTACGGAGTTTGACCAATGAACTCAGATAGTTATTTTGAGCTTCCCGCAGGGAATTTTCGGTCTGAATGAGGTTACTGATGTCAATGGTACCTTCCTTGAATTGCAGCTGCGTTTGCTCGTATACTTTCTGAGCCAGTCGCACTTGTTCATCGGACGTTTTCAGGTTTTGCTGCTGAACGGTCATCTGTGTACGAGCGTTGGAAATGTCCATACTGATCGATTCTTTGGTCTTCTGAAGATCGAGCGATAACTGTTGTCCTTCCAGTTGTTTCTGAGCCAGCTTGTTCCGGCGGGTGAAGCCATCGAAAATGCTCCAGTTCACCTGTAAGCCCAACCAGTACGCGGGAATGCCTTTGATGTAAGATTCATTACCACCGATGGCAAATACGCTGTGATTGGCCACGCCGTACGCGGAAACCGTCGGCAGAAATCCTGCTTTGATGTTACGTTGTTCCAGGGTATTCGCCACCTGCTGACGATCCAATAATAGTAGTTCGGTACGGTTCAATCCGCTTTCTTCCGCCGTCGGTACGACAATCGCCGTTTCCTCGATTCGCTGTTCAATTTCGATCGTTTCGGTCTGTGGAATACCGGCCAGAAACTTGAGCATATTCAGCATACGAGCATAGTCGGCTTTCAGCGATTCAATCTGCGTTTGCATGGAAACCTTATTCAGCCGCAGCCGATCTACGTCGATGCCCTTGGCCATTTGTTGCTGAAACTGCAAATCCGTAATTTGAATGGAGCGATCCAGGGCCTTGATGTTTCCTTCAAGAAACTGAACCTGCTGAGCAACGGTCTGAGCATTGAAATACGTAGCTCCGACGTTGTAGGCGATGTCTTCTCGGGTGCGACGAATCTGTAAATCAGCGACTTCCCGACCCACTTTTGCGGCTTTCAGACCAATCATCAGCGAAGGATTATACAGAATCTGATTGGCTTGTACCGTGCTTCCCAGGTTCCAGGGTAGTCCAAAAGCCGCCGCTGAATACGATCCTTCCGGGCCCCCAAAAGCTGATAAAGGAATGACCTGAGCCGGAATCTTGATGTAATACTTGTAGTCGCCCGCAAAATTTACCTGCGGTAAGGCGGACGAACGAACTTCTTTGATACGAGCGTCCGTAATCTCGCGTTCGAGCTGAATAGACCGGACGTCCAGATTGTGCGTCAGAGCTCTGTCGGTTAGGTCAGCCAGCGTCAGTTTCTGAGCCCAAACGCCCGAACTGAGCAGGAATAGGCAAACAATCAGGGGAAGGCGTAACATTGTATTATTTGATTAAAATAGATAATTTAAACGTTTGTTTAAATTAAGATTAAAAGAAAAGCCCCACGTAAACCGGGGCTTGTACAGGGGAAAAAGACTAATTTATTTCTTGAATAAATATTTACAGAGCATGTCTTTGATGATCCTTTTTTGTTCGCGGGCGAAGGTTAGAAATTCGGATTCGTCGACCTGAAACAAATGCATGTGGAGTTCCCGTCCGACAAAAATCTGCTGAATAAGCCCGAATATCAGCGGTAGCATGTGTTCCGCAGATACATTTGTGATGGTGCCCTTTTCCACTTCTTCCTGGAACTGTTGGATGAAACCGCCTTCCAGCAAGTGGCAGCCTACGCCCGTTTTCTCCGCGAAACTCTTCGGATCCCGACGACATTCATTCATCAGGAACATGGATAGATTGGGATTGGCCGCCTGCGTTTCAAACATGTGATCAATCAGTCCCATTAACTTCTCTTGCATCGGAATGGGCTTGTCCAGAATCGCCTGAACACTCTGTATTGCCTCTTTCAACAATGACTCGTATACCAGCCAGAACAGCTTCTCCTTACTTCGAAAATAGTAATTCGTCAAAGCCGTATTGATCTGGGCCGCTTCGGCAATATCCCGAATCGTTGTACCCTCATAACCTTTTTCCAGGAAGATGCGTTGAGCCGCTTCCTTAATCTTTTCCTCGGTATCGTTTTGGGTCGTCGTCATACAGTGATGCAAATAAAAACCAGAAGAATCATTTCTTCCAAATAAAATTTAAACAATCGTTTAAAATAAACGTTCAATTATAGATATTGTTTTTAAAGTTCAATTTTACAATTTATCGCCAATGATTTTCAGACCATTAAGTGTCAAATTAATATCTACTTCTTCAAATAGTTCGTGTAAAGGTTTCAGGACGGAGGAAAGGCCTCCCGTGGCCAGTACCTTACACGGTCCTACTTCTTTCTGAATCTGAAATAATTGTTCCTTCACTAAACCTACGTAGCCCCACAGGATTCCGGCCTGAATGGCGTGTACGGTGTTCTTCCCGATGGCTGACGCGGGCATTTCCAGCGGCACTTCGGGCAGCTGAGCGGTATTGGCAAAAAGGGAACGCAGGGCCGTTTTGATTCCTGGTACGATATTCACGCCCACAATCCGGGCTTCGCTGACGACGGTAAACGTTAGAGCCGTACCAAAATCCACGACGACACTATTTTGTTGGTACGTTTCCCAGGCATAGACGGCATTGCACACCAGGTCAGTACCGATCTCGCGGGGGCTGGCGATACCCAGGCCCAGCAGTGGATACAGATCCGGCCCTACCACGAAAGGCTCAAGCTGGAATAATTCTGTTACTAAACTGCGAATCAAACCCGTCTCCCCCGGTACCACGCTACTGATCCCCACCCGGGTGATGTCACTGATTTTCAAATCATTTTCCAGAAAAAGCGTACGTACGCGTACTTCGTAATCCGCCGAACGTGTGCTATAATGCGTAGGAATGCGAAACTGGCACCGCCAGCCCGAACCCGGATGGACTCCAAAAACAATATCAGTATTACCGACGTCGATGGCGAGAAACATGCAATGATCTAAATGTTGAAGCGGTTGCCAGATCGGCAATGACCGGACAAAGCTACAGTCGTTTAGCGACATTTCGTCGATTCCAGCGGCTTTGCAATTGCCGTACCTGAGGCTCCGCCTTAACTTGCGTATATTCTTTGCTCTAAACCCAGCATCCGTATGCGTATCCGATTTCTGTTTTCCCTATTACTGACCAGCGGCACGTTAGCTGCTCAAACCCCCACCGAATCCATTCAGCTCAACCAGATTGGTTTTTATCCGAAGGCAACCAAACAAGCCATTGTACCCGAAGCGGGCCGCACGTTTGCCGTGGTTGCCAGACGGGATACCGTATTCAGGGGTACGCTGAGCGAGGTACGAACCAATTCATACGCCTCCCGGCAGACCCGCGTAGCCGATTTTACGGCTTTTCAAAAACCTGGCACCTATCAGCTGATCGTCCCGGAGATTGGCACTTCGTACCCGTTCAAAATTCAGAGTAATATTCACCGGAACGCCGCTCAGGCCAGTATCAAAATGTTTTACTACAACCGGGTTTCGGACCCCCTAACAAAAGCCTACGCGGGCAAATGGGCCCGCCCCGTAGGTCATCCGGATACGAAGGTGGTGGTACACCCTTCGGCGGCATCGAAGGAGCGGCCGGCGGGTACGGTGCTGTCTTCGCCCGGCGGCTGGTACGATGCGGGCGACTACAACAAGTATATCGTGAATTCGGGTATTACGGTAGGAACGTTGCTCTCGCTGTATGAAGATCATCCGGCTTTTGTTCAGAAACTTTCGCTAGATATTCCCGAGAAAACGAATGCTATTCCGGATTTACTGGATGAAGTACTCGTCAATCTTCGCTGGATGCTCACCATGCAGGATCCCAACGACGGCGGCGTGTATCATAAGCTCACCAACGCCAAATTCGATGGAATGATTATGCCGCAGAATGCTCATACCATACGGTACGTCGTTCAGAAAAGTACCGCCGCCACGCTCGATTTTGCGGCAGTGATGGCTCAAGCGGCCCGGGTATTCAAGCCTTTCTCCAAAGCATTGCCGGGTCTGTCGGACTCCTGCCGGGTCATGGCGGTACAGGCCTGGAACTGGGCGAAGGAAAACCCCAAAGTTTTGTACGATCAGGAGGCCATTAATAAGGCCTTCGACCCCGACATCAGCACAGGCACGTACGGTGACCGCGACGTGAGCGATGAGTGGATCTGGGCCGCCGCCGAGTTGTATGCCCTGACGAAAGACAAACAATACCGACTGGCCTGGCTACCCGACCCCAAAGCTCCCCTGCCCTCCTGGAATCAGGTCCGGACCCTGGGTTATTATACCCTTACCCGTTTGCAAAAGCAATTACCCGAAGCAGCTCAGAGCGAAGTGGCGGGGCTGCGGGCTTTGTTACTGAAGGAAGCTGATGCGTTGGTGGCTGACTATGCGGCCAGTGCTAACGCTACCGTAATGGGCCAGACGGCAAAAGACTTCAGTTGGGGTAGCAGCTCGGTTGCGGCGAATCAGGGGATTGCTTTACTGCACGCGTACCGACTGAGTCCACGAAAAGAGTATTTAGCAGGAGCCTTGTCGAATCTGAATTATCTGTTGGGACAAAATCCGACGGGCTACTGCCTCCTGACGGGCTTCGGGAGTAAGCGGGTGATGCACCCTCACCATCGGTTGTCGGAAGCAGATGGCGTCGTAGACCCCGTACCCGGTATGATTTCGGGCGGCCCTAATCCGGGACAGCAGGATAAGTGCACCACCTACCCTTCAAAACTACCCGATGTTTCGTTTACGGATGATGTCTGCTCCTATGCTTCCAATGAGATTGCGATCAACTGGAATGCTCCGCTGGTGTATCTGGCGGTAGCGTTGGAGGCGTTGCAGGGGAAGTTTTGATGTTTAGGATTACTTGATTATCATCATTTGTAAACGTTTTAATAAATGGCTGGGGACGCGTCAAAGACGCGTCCCCAGCCATTTCATTCATTCCACAACGGCAGCAAACCCAGCCGAGCTATTTTAATTTCCAAATCCAATCCGCCGGCGTCCCAAAGGACTATTGGCCTCTTCCCGCAGTTCGGCCAGTTCTTTTTCGAAACCGCCTGACAAAATGGGGAAACGAAGCCAGGTACGTGGGTCAAGGTTCCGGTCATCGATGTGGAAGCTGGGAGCATACCGTTCGCGTTTCCACTGATTACGACTCCAGAGACGGAAGAAACGTTCCGTCCAGGCAACCAGCTCTTCCCGCGTATAGATACCTTCGAAATCCAGTTCCAGCTTTTTGAGTACTTCCTTCGGCGGCTGCTTATCGCGGAAGCCGTAGGTTTCGATTGCATTGAGCACTTCGTAGGGCATCAAATCGGCCTCATCCGTTTGCTTCCGATCTGCGGGGCGTAATTCGGCCGTAGGTTGCAGGTTGTTCATGGCGTTCAGGCCTTTCACTTTCAGGGTACCCCCCAGACCTACTTCTTCCAGCCACAGGAGCCATTTCCGGAGAAACGTTTTATCGATACCCGCGAGCGGCGAGATACTACCTGCCGTGTCACCATCCATGGTTGCATACCCTACGGACGCTTCCGACCGGTTGGAAGTGGAAAGCAACAAACAGTTGTAAATATTAGTCAGCAACCAGGCACTCGGAGCCCGTACCCGAGCCTGTATGTTTTGCAGGGCAATGTCATCGGTGTCCCAGCTCAGTTTACGATCCAGTCCGGATTCAATGAGTTCTTTGTAGGTTTCAACGAGGCCATTGATGTTGACGTCGTAGAAACGGGCGTTCAGATCTTCAGCTAGTGAGGTTGCCGAAAACTTCGTCTCCGCCGAAGAATTTTCCGTTCCCTGCCAGATGCAGTACAGCAGTTCATGTACGATTTCCTTGGTCGAAGTCGCCTGCTGAATTTTTTCAATATAACTGAGTCGTTGTTTGAATCGCTCAATTCCAATACTTTCTACGCCCAGTTCCACCATCAGGTATACCAGAGCGGCACAGGCCGACGAGTCAGCACCCCCCGAAAGCGATACAACAAAGCCCTGGGAACGACTTTTCCGCAGGTAGTCAAACAAGGCCAGCGATACGGCCCGAGCAAATTCCTCTTCCTTTTGGTAGCCTTTCGCTTCCCAGTCTTCCAGTACATACTGGTTGCGGGCCGGACGAATTTCGGGCCACTGAAAGGGTACGGAAACCATCAACGCATCGGCAACTTTGCTGAATACGGCCCGGTTCTGCGTTTGCTCGAGGCGACCTTTTTCCAGATCGACCGTTGCTGTGACCATGTAATGATCAGTATAGCTGAAACGCGTACCCGAAGCCAGCATCTCTCCAGACTGGGCGATCATGGCATCACCGTCGTAGATGGCCCGGCCCGCTTCGTTACCCAACAGATTCGAATACACGTACACACAGCCGAAAGAGCGACTGCCGTCCTGTACAAACCGTTCGCGGGTCTGGCTTTTGAAGAAGCTAAAGTGGCTGGCGGAAGGATTCAGAATAATATCTACCCCACGAGCGTATAACTCGCGACCGGGACGGTTGGCAATCCAGGCGTCTTCGCAAATTTCAAAACCGATTTTGGCTCCCGCTACTTCGAAAAGCAGATCCCCCGCGGGGTAATCAATCCCATTGATTTTTACGTTGGTTCGATCCCCGGCTGACCACGCATGAAACCAGCGAGTTTCGTAATGAATCCCGTTATTGGCCAGGTTTTTCTTCAGTGCAAAGCCCCGAATCTGTCGATTGACAATGAAACAGGAAGCATTGTACAACTTGTTGTTCAGCATTAAAGGCAAACCCACCGATACGGCCAGATCGGAAGTGTAGGGAACGATCTCCTGCAACTGACTCAGGGCCGTTTCCGCTACGTAGGGTGCGTAGAACATATCTTCGCACCCGTATCCACTCAGACTCAATTCGGGTAAACACAACAACGTAACCTCCTGATTACGGGCTTCCTCAATACAGGAAAGAATATTTTGAAGATTGCCATTCCAGTCCAGCGGAATGGTATTCACTACGCCTGCGGCTAATTTAATGAGCTTCATACCCAGTCAATTTCGATAGAAAAAACCGTTCGCACCATCCGGTACGAACGGCTAGAGAAGTAACCATTCCGTTTACTAAAAGATTACACCAGGCCGCAAATCGACCGTACTAGTTGAGGGTAGCCGCCAATTTGTCGAGTTGATCTGAGCCAATGTAATCGAGTCCAATTTTCTGAAGGGTCTGGTACGCCAGAGCCGTGTTCGGAGTTCCCCATACGCGGGTTTTCTGACCGTTGGCGTGAGCTTGAGCGACGAAGGTTTTTAGTTTTGATTCTACCTCCTTCGAGAGCGGTGTAATTCCATCCCAGGCCTGCGTACTGAATTCTTTAAAGTCGGCACTAATCAGTGGTACGCGTGCCTTTGCATCAGCCGCATAGCTTTGAGAGCGACGCCCATCAAAATTGATGATTGCATCATAGTTTTTAAATTCTTCCGGACGAGGCATATTACCACTCACTACAAAGCGAACCTGTTTGAGTTCAAATTGATGTGATTTGAGTAAGTGCTCCAACAGGGGCAACGCTTCCGCATCCTTCAGATCAACCATTAATTGCAAGGGATGATGGCCCGGATAGGGATAGCCTTCGTGCTGCCGTACTAGTTTGAGTAAAGGCGTCAGATACAATTGACGGAAGGTACGCTCGGGTTTGATTTCGCTGCGTTCGTGAGCCACCATCAATTCCCCGTTTTGTACGTACACGTCTGCTTCGATCGAGCCAAAGCCCAGAGCATACGCGTTTTCTAGGGGTTTACTTTGTTCGTAATCGTTGTGCGAATGGGCGGATGGCCGATATTTAAAGTTCGTTTGGGCTAAACCTACGTGGATCGTTCCCAGTAAAAGACAGGCGGTAAATAGGCGTTTCATTGCACGGATAATTTTTTGAAGAAGAGCATTTTCGTTCAAATATGGCGTTTAATGATTAGGTCTAGTCGGTGGTGGGGACAAAAATTTAAATGTGGATAGCCGCGTGCGACGCTCCAGACGCATACACCCGCTCTGTAATCCTATGATTTCCTAGGCATTCAGGAAAGGTCTGTTAATGGATCAGGAATATTCATTCGTTACGTATTCTTGGCCTTGCTGCGGAAAATTACAGCCGCTTTGCATTCCTGTAAGAATAAAAAAGCGACTCAGCAGTACTGAATCGCTTTTTTTATTTATTCGTAGCCTTTCCCTACCAGCTCCACTTCCGTACCTACGGAGCTTAGAAACTCCTGATGCGTCATGGGCTGACTAAACATGGGAAAATCCTTGGTCAGAGCGTTGTCGTGTTCCTCCTGACTTAGTGTTGCACAACAATCGGTCAGAGTCATGACGTAATAACCTTTTTCGTAGGCCGTCCGCATCGTCGATTCCACGCAACAATTGGTGAGAAAACCCGCCAGAGCGATGTTTTGTAAACCTCGGTTTCGCAGGATAAAATCGAGGTTCGTACTGGCAAAAGCACACAATCCCCGTTTTCCTTCGATAACGATATCCTCGGGATGCGGATGCAGGTCTGAAATAATTTCAGCACCCCAGGTTCCCTTTTTGAAGGCTCCGGCGTCTTTCACCCCTTTCAGAATCCCGTACGGCGTCGGATTCAATTCATGGTAATCTTCCGTGAAAGAAATCGGTACGTGTACAATCTGTACACCCGCTTCCCGAGCCTGCCGAACCAGTTCGATGGTATGCGGAAGCATCTGAGTCGATTCCATAACGGTCTTTACGCCGTCATGCAAAACACCTCCTTCGGTCGTAAAATCATTCTGAAACTCAATCAGGACGAGAGCCGTCCGGTCTGCTGAAAGTTGCATGGCTGTACGAGGTTTAATTTTGAATAAATGAGAGGTATTTATTACAAAAGAGCTGCTCCGAAAACGCCCGCACTATCGCCTAACACGTTTTTCACTACTAACACGTCAGGCTTAGGCGTAAAGATGTGCTTTTGAGCCCGCTGCACACCTTCAGTATACAGCAGATCAATATTAGATACACCGCCTCCAATCACAATTACGTCCGGATCAAGCAAATTGGTAATGATTGACAACGCCTTGCCGAACTGATTCAGCATGCGTTCAACGGTAGCCGTTGCAGCCGGATCAGTACCGGCCTGATGGCGGGCCAAAATGTCAGGCATACTACGTTTTTCACCGGCTTCCTGCGTGTAAAAACGTTGAAGCGAAGGTCCTGATAATACGGTTTCTACACAACCTACATTTCCGCAGTAGCAAGGCCCTCCGGATTCATCCAGGAAGATATGCCCCCATTCACCGCCAATTCCCTGACGACCGCCCCATACTTTTCCGTTGATCACCACGCCCCCACCGACACCCGTACCCATAATGATACCGAATACAACCTGAGCCTTCGGGTATACTTCGGGTGCAGCACCCAAAAGGGCCTCCGCTAAGGCAAAACAGTTGGCATCATTGGCAATCAAACAGGATACGCCCAGCCGTGCTTCAAGATCTTTCTGCATGGGCTGATCATTCATTACTACGGTATTACAACCCCGCATCGTTTGCGTAACGGGATCGAGCGTACCGGGTGTGGCAAAGCCAATTCTCTCCGGCCGTTCCCCTAACTCTTCAATAACCTGGTTAACCAGTTTTTCAATCTGATTAAGAATATGTTCGTACCCTTGGTCGGCTTCGGTAGGAATCCGGCGACGAACCCGGACTTCTTTGATGTTGTCGGCGTTTAATACGGCACACTCAATTTTGGTGCCTCCCAAATCTATACCCCAAAGATGATTCACTACTTGAAATGTTTAGTTAAGCAGAGGCGAATAAAAGGGCTTTTGCTCGTGTCGGCAAATTTACCCCTACTTTATCCAATACATAGAAATAAAAAACCTCTGTCGAGCCGTTTAACTGCGGGCCTGACAGAGGTACATATGCGGATACTCCTAAAACGCTAGTTTGCTACGAAACAACTATGGGTTCTTAGTGAATCTGGCTGAACGAAAAGACGGTCAACAATAAACCTAAAAATAAAACTGCGGCAATGAGATAGTCCGTCGGACTGATGGATTTGGAGGAAACAGGTGCTTTCATAAGTTGGGTATCGTTATTTAAGGCTGAAGAGCTTTAGGTCACTCAAGAATTACTATTGCAAAAGTACAATTTAAATATTTACATTTCAAAGTCGCCCGCCGCTCTGTGAGTACCGATACTAACGTAATTCGTCGTTAAAGTGTTTTCAATTTTTTACTACTTGGTAACGTCTTTGAAGCATTTCCTGCATTATAAGACTCATTTACAGGAGTTTAAATAAGTAAAAATACTCATTTGTCTTTAAAATATGACTTCCGCTTCGCAGCATTTTCACATGTTGATAACAAAAAAATATTTTCAATATCCTGGTAAACAGTAGCCTTTATTTCCCGTGCTTAAGTAAAGCTTTATACACTAAGACACTGTTTACAATAAGACAGTACGGAAAATTTTTTAAAAAGGATCATTCCCGGACCTTGTAAAAAGTAAAACAGACGGCACTTTTTATGCCGTCTGTTCATAGGTTATCAATACGAATTGTTCGAGGTAAAGCAGGATAAGCAACTAATATGCAATTTTAACTTATTTTTATACCAACAGTATTACCTTTTTTTCACCTTACTTGATACGATTTTGTCTTTATCTGTCAATATGACATTTTATTTACTTAGGAATAAACTTTGCTAGACTTTTCTCCGATTCACCATCATTCCAACTTATTACATACCAATGGATACAACCACTTTTCATGAAAAGGGGAATATTTCGATTCACACGGAGAATATTTTCCCCATCATTAAGAAATTTCTGTATTCCGACCATGAGATTTTTCTTCGCGAATTAGTATCCAACGCCGTTGATGCCACGCAGAAAATCAAGCGATTAGCGTCTTTGGGCGAATATGGCGGAGAATTAGGGGATTTGACAATTAAGGTTTCCGTTGATAAAGAAGCCAAAACCATTACCATTAGCGATAAGGGTTTGGGCATGACTGCCGAGGAGATTAAAAAGTATATCAATCAGATTGCTTTCTCCGGTGCTCTGGAATTCGTGGAAAAATACAAAGATCAGGGTGTAGAACGGGGAGCGATTATTGGTCAGTTTGGACTGGGCTTCTACTCGGCATTCATGGTAGCCTCGCAGGTAGAAATCGTTACTAAGTCGTATCAGGATGCTCCGGCAGCTCGCTGGATTTGCGATGGTTCAACGGAATTTGAGATTACGGCGGCTGACAAAACCGAACGTGGTACGGACATTATTCTGCACGTTGCTCCAGATTCAGAAGAATTTCTGGAACAGTACCGTCTGAATACTATTCTGGAGAAGTACGGCAAATTCCTGCCGATCCCCGTCGAATTCGACGGTAAGGTGATCAACGAAACCGAACCCATCTGGACGAAAAATCCGAACGACCTGACGGACGAGGACTACCTGAAGTTCTACGAAACTTTGTACCCGTTCTCGGAAAAACCGCTCTTCTGGATTCACCTCAACGTAGATTATCCCTTCAACCTGACGGGTATTCTCTACTTCCCCAAAATCAAGAATGAACTCCAACTGAGCCGTGAAAAGATTCAGTTGTACAGCCGTCAGGTCTTCATCACGGATGAAGTAAAAGACGTCGTTCCTGACTTCCTGATGCTGCTGCACGGGGTGATCGACTCACCGGATATTCCGCTGAACGTAAGCCGTAGCTTCCTGCAAGCTGACGCGAACGTGAAGAAAATTAACGGGTACATCACCCGTAAAGTAGCGGATAAACTGAACGAACTGTTCAAGAATGACCGTACGGGTTACGAAGAGAAGTTCAGTGATATCGGCCTCTTCATCAAGTACGGTATGGTGTCAGACGACAAGTTCTACGACAAAGCCAAGGATTTCGTCCTGCTGCAAAGTGCGGATGAGAAGTACTATACGCTGGAAGACTACAAAGCCAAAACCGAAGCGACGCAAAAAGATAAAGACGACTCGCTGGTATGGCTTTACACCACCGACGCCGGTAAACAGGATGCGTACATTCAAACGGCTCTGACCCGGGGGTACGATGTCCTGAAGCTGGAAGGTGCGATTGACCCGCACTTCATCGGTAAGATGGAGCAGAAACTGGAGAAAACGTCCTTCAAACGCGTGGATGCCGACAGTCTGGATCGCCTAATCGATAAAGGTGTTACGGTCGAAAGCGTACTGAGTGAAGACGAGAAAACGTCCCTGAAATCCCTGTTCGAAGGCGTAGCCGGAGCTGGGTACTCAGTAGATGTACAACCCTTGAGTTCCGACGAGCTTCCGGTAGTATTGACCCAGAATGAGTTCATGCGTCGGATGAATGATATGTCTAAAATGGGCGGTCAGCCGGCCTTCTTCGGTTCGATGCCGATGACGTACAATCTGATCATCAACGCAAACCACCCGGCCATTTTACGCGTAAAAGATTCCGCGGATTCGAATCTGGCTAAGCAACTCATTGACCTGGCTCTGTTGTCACAAGGCTTACTGAGTGGCCCGAGTCTGACGGAGTTTATTAAACGGACGGTAGCAACCGTATAGTTGATAGCTGGTAGATTACAGGAAAGGCCCATTCTCTGGAGAGAACGGGCCTTTCTTATTGACCTATCCTAGGAATTTGAACCAAGGTATACCTTACGAATGGTCAGCTAACTATAGCTATTCATGATTCTCCTCAATTGAACATCGCCATTCGGGGCAGTTTCGCTCTTTTAGACGTATTCACCTTACTGTTAGTTTTTGCCTTCAATCATTTTTTGCAGTTGCTCAAGCTGCTCCGATGTAATCTGTTCTTCCCTGGCCATAAAAGAAAGTAAGCTCGTGGTAGAACCATCGAAATAATCGCTGAGCAGTTTGCGAAACCCACTTTTCCGGTAATCTTCCTTGGGAATTTTGGCGAAGTATTCGTACGTACGACCGTAGGCTTTATACCCCAAAAAGCCCTTCGATTCCAGTATTCGCACAACGGATAAGATCGTATTATAGGGCGGTTTGCCCGGCATCCGCTCCACCAGATCTTTGATGAAGAAGGGCGTATCCAAATCCCAGATGGCCTGCATCACGCGTTCTTCAGTGCGGGTAAGTTCTTCCATTTCTTCGTTAAATTGTATCGAACCAAAGGTTCAACTTATTTTTCAATTACAAAACTGATTCTGCAGTTTTGTAACTAGATTCTTAATTATTAAGACTAAACACGAAAAATGGCCGGCTATCAGGCCGACCATCTTGAGCTTTCGTTGGGAGAATCTATTGTTTCGCTGCGGGTTCCCAGACGTTGTCCTTACGGTTTACGTCCGGAATCATTAGACCGCTAAGGGTAATCTTTTTGATGGGTTTACCGAATTTCTTATCTACTTCAAAGGTCTTCGCTCCGTCTTTCCAGTACCGGGCCGTTTCGTTGATCTCCTCGGTCGAATCATCGTTGAACAATACGATCAGCCGAATAGGTACGGGCAATGAACCTTTACGCGTTACGACGATCTTTGTCTTTCCTTTCTTATCACTGACATCGGTCAGAGCCAGATCGGGATAGCCTTTTTCGAAGAACCAAGGTTTCCAGTACCACGACAAATCCTCTTTCAGGTAATCATTGAATGAGAAGAAGAAATCGTACGGCATGGGGTGCTTTCCGTTCCAGCGAGCCATGTACTCCTGCAAGGTGGCTTTGAATTTATCATGACCCAGCATATCCCGTAGAAAGGTATACGCCTGCGAAGGCCGCATATAGGTGGCAAACGTATACGCCGATCCGTTGAGCAGGTTGGTTGGTACCATCATGGGTTGCTCCTGCTCTTTTCCAGCAAACTGGTCAAAGTAAGCGGCGTTGGTTTGCTGCGGCATGAACTTCTTAGGCATTCCGGCGATGTCGAATTCCAGCCAGTTGGGCAGGGTTTGAGCCCAGCCTTCGTCCATCCACGCGTACTTCCGCTCGTTGATTCCCATGTAAAAAGGAAAATACGTGTGAGCGATTTCGTGAGCCGTCACTTCGGCCGCAAAAGCCGGAGGATATGAACCATCGTTTACGAACATCGGGAATTCCATCCCACCCGACCCGTTGAATACGGTTTCATTGGGATACGGAAATGGTACGCCGGGCAGGTAGGTCGAGAAGTACTCCACGCACTGCTTAGCATACCGGCATACGTCATAAAAATCTTTGCTGGAAGGGTGATATACTGCGGCAACGCCCGTCCGACGGCCCGTTTTCGGATCGGCTACGGCACTGGCGGCATCCCAGAGATAGGTATCCGAAGCGGCAAATACGAAGTCAGGTACGTGCTCGGCCTTGAAATGGTAGGTATGCGTACCCGTTTTGGCGAGGGTGATTCCCCCTTTTTCGCGATCCGTAGACGAAACGATTTTCACGACTTCACTGGATGTACGCGAGTTTTTATACCGATTTAAATATTCCGTGGAAAGAATCTTATCCGGATTTTGCCATTCCCCCGTCGCCCACACCAGGTGACTGGCCGGAACGGTGATGTTCACGTCGTAGGTATTAAAGTCGTTGTAAAACTCCTTCTGACCCGTATAATCCTGTTTGTCCCAGCCATCGATGTCGTCGTATACGGCGATCTGTGGGTACCAGTAGGCCACCATGTACGAAGTATTGAAATAGATTCCTTCGCGGATGTGGGTTTTGGCGGGAATCAGGTAATTCCACTTCACATCCAGGGTCAGTTTTTCACCCGGTGCCAAACCTCCCCGAACGCTCACGAACATATTGGTACCATTCCGCTGAATTTTGGCTTCCATACCATTGATGCTGATGCTTTCTACATCAACGCCGCTTTCATTAATATCCGAAGGGTCGATTTCACGTTCATCGCGGTTGGCATCTTTCTTGAAGATGTCCGGGTACAGTCGGACCACCAGATTTTGCAGACGGGTCGTACTGTTATTGGTATAGACAACCTGTTCCGTACCGCTCAGTCGACGCGTAGCCGGATTCAGGTCTACCTGAATTTTATAGTCTGAATGATTTTGCCAGTATTTCGCACCCGGCTTGCCGTCCGTGCTCCGCGTGCCGTTTTCGTAGGCTTTCTGAATTTCCAGGGGTACGGGCAGGTTCTGCACTTCCTGGCTCAAAGCAGCAAAGGAGGTCAGGAAGGCCGCCGCCAGCAAACCAGATTTTTTACTCGTGAGAAACATGATGAAGGAATGATTTAATGTGAAAATCTGGTCTAATGTACGGAAGAGTTTTCAGTTTGCCGATCTGGGCTAGGAGTTTATGAAGATTAAGAAACGCAATCTTATTCTTTTATTTACTAGTATAAAGGCATGTCTCCGAATGAGTTCAACACCACCCCTACCCGGATTACGTTTAGATAGGCTATTAAACAAGAAAGGCCCCCGGTTATACCGGAAGCCTTCGAAATCGATCTACTAGCGTGCGATCAGAATTTATAAGTAATGCCAATCCGAGAATTCCGTCCTGGTTCAGCTTGCCAGTAGTAATAGGAAGCATAGGCCGATCCACTGTACAGGTATTTATCCAGGATATTGAATACGTTAGCGGTAATGGTGATGTGCTCTTTTTCCCAGAATACGCCGCCGTCCAGACGGAAGTAGTTAGGTAAGGCTCGCTGGTTAGCCGCAAACCAGGACCAAGTCGTGCGATCCCCCTGATAGGAGAAGCCTGCTGAAAGCCCCAGTCCTTTCAGAACACCTTTGGGAGCTTGGTAGCTCAGCCAGGCATTGGCTACATGTTTAGCGTAACCCGCTACTTTATCTCCTACATTCGCCTCGCTCGTTTGCTTAGTAATTTTCGAATCGGTTAAAGCATAGTTCGCTACTAAGCTTAAGCCCGGTAAAATCTCCCCTTTAAGGTCAAATTCGATGCCTTCCGTCTGGGTTTGTCCTAGTTGCAACACGTAGGTTTCGTTAGCTACATTAGTAGGATCGGGTGAAAGCTGATTGTTTTTCAGAATCCGATAAACCGACAAGCTCGTATTCCATTTACCACCGAACCAATCTCGTTTCACACCTGCTTCTAAGTTATTACCCGAAATGGGTTTCACCGTACCGCCGTTTCGGATTAAGCCCGTTTGCGGTACAAAAGTCTGGTCGTATAAACCATAAACCGTGGTTTGCGGATCAATCGAAATGCTCAACCCAACGCGGGGCGTAAAGCGTTTGCCCGTTGTAAAGGTGTTGTAGGCATTGTCTTTCACATATGTGTACCGACCCGCCAGGGTCAGGCGAATGCGGTTGTCCAGGAAGCCTAGTTCATCCTGCAAGTATAAGGCTGTATAGGTTTGCGTAACCGTTCCATAGATACCCGCCCGCTGGGCTAGACTTTTGCTACGGTCAAATTGCGGATAACCATTCACGGGTGATCCGTACGTCGGATGATACACGTTGAAAGTTCCTGCAGTATCTAGACTATGCGACCGACTCCAATCGGCGAGATATTCCTTATTCCCCAGGTCCAAGCCCCCCAGAATCCGGTGGTGGATAAAACCCGTTTGTTCTTCGCCATTTACAAAAACCTGACCAAATTTAGAAACGTTGGAAGCGTCCCAGATCCCGACGCTACGAATCAAATTACCGGCACTATCGGGGTCAGCTGCAGGCCACAGAGAAGTACCTTTTTGTTTGTAATTAAAGTACGAAGCCTGAGCCGTTACTTTCCAGTTTTTGCTGAGCTGATGTTGTACATTCAGCGTCAGGTTATGGTCGTCTACGTAAGTCGGATCCAGACCAGGGTCCAATAGCGTAAAATCGCGGGGTAATACGGCGTAGCCTGCTTTTGCAAATGAATAATAGCTTCCTACGTCCGACATTTTCACGTGTTGATAAATGTATTCGGCCGTTAAAGTCGTGCGATCATCCACTTTGTAGCTGATCACGGGGGCAATACTATAGCGATTATTGAACTCGTACGCTCGGAACGAGTTCTTCGTTTGGCCCATCACATTGAAGCGATACCAGACTTTGTCTGAAAGTTTACCATCCAGATCGGCCGAGGCCCGGTACATATCGTAGCTACCGAGTAACAGGCTGGCTTCACCCTTTGTTACACCCGTCGGGCGTTTCGTAACGACGTTGTACATACCCGCCGGTTCGCCATTCGACATCATAAAGCCCGCCGGACCTTTTACAAATTCAATGTGATCTACTACGCTCATGTCTTCCGTCAACGGACCCCAGCTAGACGTAACATTCATTCCATTACGGAATGCCGAAGCACGGGAGCCCCGCATATTGATCCGGGCGTACAGATCACCCCAGTGTTCCAGACGCGTGGCTCCGCTAACATTCCGGATCACACCGTCGTTCATCGTGGTTACCTGCTGAATCTGTAAGACCTTACCCGTAATCACTTGAATATTCTGCGGCGTCTCCAGGATGGGTTCATTGATGCGAAGCGTCGAAGAAACCTGATTAGAATGGTACGGATTCTGGGCCGAGCGAACCACGACCTCATCGAGCTGGCTGGACGTTTCCTGAAGCATAAAGGATACGTTTACCGTCTGCCCTTCCGTCACTTCCACGGATTGCTCTTGTGACTTTAAACCCACAAAACTGGCTACTAACGTATACTTGCCAACCTTGATTTTCTGAATCGTAAACTTTCCTTCGTGGTCAGACATCGTTCCAATTGCCCGGCCTTTAACACCTACCGAAACATTTTCAGCCGCTTTACCGTCGGCCGTTAGCACCTGCCCCGTGATTTGCCCCGTCTGGGCAAATCCACTGAAACCAAGAAGAAGAAAAATGAGTGTGTATAGTGATCTCACAGATATGAATTGTTTGGGGAGAAAAAACTCGCCACAAATCTATACCTATTTAGACCAATTAAAAACAAGAATGATTATTTAATTTATACGACTACTTTTTCATGAGGCCTTTTCCTTGTTTAACCAGCGAATCGATTAGGCCATTGATTTCGGGTGAAATGCGTAAGCCCACCACCATCGATGCAAAGACGACCGTTGTTACGATGCCCCGTAGCACCATATTCACAATCCGGGTGCCGACCGTAGTCCCAAAATCAGGAATGGCGAGGGTGATTAAGTACGCCACAAGTCCGATTCCAATGGCTCCGAGGGTCTGCTGCGTGAAAGGCAGAATTTTAAATTTCCAGTACACAAAGCCGGCCCGTAAGGCACTGTAAAACAAAATCGTGATCGTAGTCGCCATGGCTGATCCGTCGATTCCGTACTTCGGTACCAGCCATTGATTGGTGAGAATCGTCAGTACGCCTAGCACCAGTACAAAGGCTGTCGATACGCGGTAGTACTGCGAATACCCCATGATTTCACCACTCATGCCCCCCGCCATATCCAGCAGTCGGGTCATCAGAAACAGAAAAACGACGTTCGTCCCCTGAGCGAAAACGGCTCCCTTGGGCATGATTCCGAACAGATCATCCAGATTGGTCCAGATGCCCACGAACAGAAACATTCCCGCCAGTAGCTGGTGCAGAGCCACTTTCTGGTGCATATTTTCGGTGGTTACGTAATCATGCTGCCGAATAGACTGAGCCACCAGCGGAATGGCAATCTGGGTAAGGGCTTTTTTGGGAATCTCGATGAGCGAGGCGATTAGTACGGCAATGGCAAATACCCCGGCGTAGTCCTGCCCCAGGTAATGGCTAATCATGGCCTGATCGATGTAATTACAAATCGTCGTTCCGATGGCTCCCAGGGCTGCAATCGAGCCAAACCGCATCATTTCACTCAGTACGGGGCGTACCAGATCCCAGGAGATGCGATGGAGGTATAGCTTGCCCATCAGCCGCAGGTACACCAGTAGTCCCAGACTGATCAGTCCGTACGACCAGACGTACAAACGAATAAATACTTCAAAATCAATTACTTTAAAGCCGTACAGCAGGATCACCACCATATTGGCCAGCTTCAGTCCTACTTCCCGGAACATAGCCGGAACCGCAATGCGTTGCAAATTGCGGCAATACGCTTCCAGGATTCCCTGCAATAAATTAAAGCCCGTTAACCAGATCAATAGCTGATAATAGCGAACCAGTTCCGGCGACTTTTCCTGAAAAAAATGGATAAACCAGCGGTGACCGCCCAGGTACACGACCACAAAGAGCAGGAAATACACCGCAGCATACCCGAGCAAAAACGTCAGGAATCCGTGGTGTTTTTCTTCATCGTTACGAAATCGACTGAAATACCGGTCCGCAATGGAAGGACCACCGAAGGTAAAAATGGCGTAAAACAACAGACTGAACGTAAGCAGCGAACGCGTAAGGCCCAACTGACTTTCGCTCAGAAAATGCGTAGCAACAAAAAGCTGATTGATCGTTCCAACGGCCACACCGGCGTAGGTAACGGCACTGGCTTTCAGGCTTTGACGAATGACAATTCCCAAGGGTTTGTAATGGTTTATTTTCTGTATGGGGGTGGCACGAGGCCCTTATTTCTTACTTTAACGTTCGGCTTTCGTCCGAGAAGCCTTTGAGGTAGGCCAGCGTCTGCCGATACTTCACCCACTCGGTTTTCATCGGATGCTTTGTGGTTGCCAGCGATTTGAGCAAACGAAACGTGGACTTCACCCCAAAAGCTAGCACCCGCCAGTATTGCCAGGAATACGGCTTTACCTGCATCATCCAGGCCCGGGCGGCTCCGCTGGCGTGACTGCGTTGCAAGCGGTACGGAATCTGCCAGTTGCGGGCGGGCGTCCAGTGCTGAATCCGGGCCGCCGGTTCAAACCAGAAAATACGGTCCGCTTCGGCCTGATGATCTTTGTAGATCCGGAAAAACAGATCGGTTTCTTCGCCCATGCGTGGCATGTGCTCGCCGCCGCCGCCGAGCTCTTCCTGAAAACCACCGTACTGCTGCAATACCTTTTTCGCGATCCCCATATTTCCTCCAGCAAACCCAAACGGAGCCCGTTGGGCCGGAATATAACCGGGCTCGTCGCCCCAGCTGCGAAGTTCAAAGTCGCGAACAAACCAAGCCGGCGGTGTTTCGGCGTACCAGGGTTCTACCAGTCCACCCACGGCCAGCGGTCGGGGCGTTTGCTGCAAAGCTCTAAGCATAGCCGTCGCCCACTGCGGATCGACGCGAATATCGTCGTCGAGGTACGCGACAAATTCGCCTCGTGCTTCCTGCCAGCCCCGATTTCGGGCGATACTACGGCCCGGCTTTCCTTCGAAAAAGTACCGAATATGCGGGTATTGTTCCGTAAAGGGCCGCACGACCTCTGGCGTAGTATCGCGGGAATTATTATCAATAACGATGATTTCAAACTGATGGGTATCCAGCGTTTGTCGGGTCAAATCCGCCAGAGCCAGCCCGATCAGATCGGCCCGGTTGTAGGTACAGATGACCACCGAAAGCGGCAACTCATTCATGCAGATCCTTGCGTTTGAGGCCCAGGAGGCGATATTTGACGAACATGACCGTTTTGATGTACCAGTGCCGGAAACCGAATTTACGACGGTTTCGGATTAACGCTTCCGTACCCGCGGGAATAGGTCCGCGAAAACCCGCCGTCCGAATTTCATCCACTGACTGTACATTGAGCCGCCAGAACCAGTAGCCGTACGCTCCGGCATAGGGTTCCTGCCGGAGATCGAGATTGAATTTCTCGGCCACCGTGAAGTACTCGAACAGCAGTAAATTTTTGTTTTTCGTTACCGAGGCCGTCACCTGTTTTTCGTGGATGGCCACCCCTACCAAGGCCTGAGGGATGTACGCCGCCTGAGGCTGTTGCCGCAAGGCCCGCACGTAAAAGTCCACATCAACGAGCCACTTGAGCTGGGAATCGAAGAAAAGTCCGGCGGATTTCCGGAACATGACCGTACTCGGCACCCCCACAAAATCAGCCGTGATGAGCACTTCGGGTTCGGTTCGGAGCTGAGTCAGTTGCGTTTCCGAAGGACGATTCAGGCGAATGCGTTCGTCCGTACTCAGCCGACGAATATCCGTATTGGCAAAGGCGAAAACCGCGTCAGGCTGTTCATCCAAAGCCTGTACAAACAAAGCCAGACTGTTCGGACGTAGCAGCCAGTCGTCGTGGTGATGAATCAGGATGTACGTTCCCTGAGCCAGACGAATGCCCGAATTCCAGTTTTCAGGCGTACCTAACGCGGGCCGATTGGCTTGGTATCGCAGGGGCAAACGAGACTGCCATTGTTCGGCGAGCTGCCGGACGGAATCATCGGGCGTATCGTCCGTTAGAATCAATTCGTAATCGCGAAAAGTCTGCGTTTCCAGTGCCTGAAGGGCTTTTTCGAGTAAAGCTGGCTCCTTATACGCAGGAATACAAACCGAAAGTTTCGGCATAGAAAAGCCTTTTTGCCGGCGAAGGTACGCACGTCAAACCCTACTCCATTCCAAAGTATTTGAAAAATTGGCTGTTACTTTACAGAAGTTTTCAGGAAAAAGCCGTAATCGTACGCGTTGACACATTCGTAAATCACTGATTGTCAGCGACAGTCTTTCATGCGAGAGGAAAGTACCCGACGCTTGGGCTGATTCCATCAAAAAAAGAAGGATTCGTCGTCTGTTTTTCCTGGAAACCTGGATTTGAAGACTGAACACATCGCATGGCCCTTACATTTTTATCGAAGATTGTCCCTGAACCCTGGATTCCGTATCTGAAATTCATCCGGGCTCCCTGGAATTTTCACCTGCTGCAAAAAGATAAATTTCATTACGCAACGGATAAACTCTATACCGAAGTCAATACGGAATTCAAACAGGATCCTCGCTTTGCCGCCGCGTATGCCTGGGTGACGAAGCTGGGCGGTACGCTTGTGCCCAAAAACGGGATGGAATGGCGGATTTATATGCTCTGCTGGGCAGCCGATCAGGTCAAGCACCTGCCGGGTGATTTTGTGGCCTGTGGGGTTTTCTCGGGGTTCTGCGACCGGGCTATCATGCAGTACATTGATTTTGCCAAAACCGACAAGCGATACTACCTCATGGATACCTTTCAGGGGCTGGACCCGCGGTATAGTTCGGATTATGAAATCCAGCGGAACCATACGATGGGTTATGAACAAAGTCGGAATCTGTACGAACAGGTGCAGGAAACGTTCAAAGATTTCAACGTTCGGATTATCAAAGGAGCCATTCCCGATACCCTTCCCCAGGCCGATACCGAGCAGATTTGTTTTTTGTCGATTGACATGAATGCGGTGGTGCCCGAAGTAGCCGCTCTGGAGTACTTCTGGCCCAAGCTGGTACGCGGGGCCGTTGTCATTTTTGATGATTACGGCTTCCCTACCTGCGAAGCCCAGAAGCACGGGCACGACGCTTTCGCCCAAAAGGTCGGACACACCATTTTCACCTCTCCCACGGGTCAGGGTATTTTGATTAAGCAGTTTTAGGTAGAGGGGTTGGAGGACGTTTAAGATGGTTTGAAAAGGTTTAAAAAGTTTAAGGTTTGAGTGCGTTTGAAAGTTGGGGATTTAAGAGGTTTGAATCATTAGTTAGCATTAGTGACGCATTGAAGAGCATTTTACTAATGACTGGTTTAGGTAAGAATTATTGATATACAAGCCCGAAACAATCACTGCCAAAACCCACTCCAACTTTAAACTTCCTCAAACCACTTCAAACCTCACTCCCCTCCACCCAACATTGCCTTCCAACCAACGTTTTTCATGTACGCACCCATTGCTCTATTTTGTTATAACCGTCCGGAACATTTTCGAAAGACCGTCAAGAGCTTACTTCGCTGTCCAGAAGCTGCATTTAGTACCCTATATATTTTTTCCGATGGGCCCAAAACGGCCGCTGATGAAGCCAACGTAGCCATCGTTCGTGAATACGCCCAGTCCGTTCGCGGGTTCGAGAGCATCCACCTGGATTTCAGCGAAGAAAACCGTGGGCTGGCCGCTTCCATCATTCGTGGGGTTACGCAGGTGCTCCAGCAACACGATAAAATTGTGGTGATGGAGGACGATTTGCTTTGTACCCGCGATTATTTACGCTTCATGAACGAGGCCTTGGAATACTACCGAAAAGACATCCGCGTTTTTTCTATTTCGGGCTACCTCTACCCCATTGAGATTCCGCTGGACTATCCACACGATGTCCTCTTACTGGCCCGGGGCTGTTCGTACGGCTGGGGCACCTGGCCCGACCGCTGGGCGAAAGTTGACTGGGAGGTAAGTGATTTTCCGGAGTTTATGAAAAATAAAGCGGCCCGGCGGGAATTCATGCGAGGAGGCGAAGACCTGTTACCGATGCTGAAAAAACAGCAGCTGGGCGTACTCAATTCCTGGGCCATTCGGTGGACCTATGCTCATTACAAGCATCAGGCGTACAATTTGCACCCCCGGGCCTCCAAACTGGAGAGTACGGGTATGGATGGTTCGGGCACGAACTTTGGTCGGGGTACGCACCGCTACGACGTACAGCGGGTGGAGCGATTTAGTCGGCTGACGAAGGCCGTTTCTCCCGACGAGGTCATTCACCAGCGATTACGTAAACACTTCCGTCTCAGCTGGATACGGAAGATTATTAACTTTGTTCGGTACGGGGTGTAAATGCACGCCGTACTATTTGAATTTCATGCCAACTTCCGTTACGCTACTGAGTACTTCCGATAATATGGGCGGGGCATCCATCGGAGCCGTGCGGTTGCAGCAGGCTCTGAGTCGCTATTCGCCCCTGTATTCCCAAATTTTAGTACAGGAAAAAAATACCCAAAATCCAGCCATTGCCGCTTTAGACGAATCCTGGCTGGGTAAAAAGAAAGCACTGTTTCGTTTTGCCGGTGAACGTCTGTACCTGAAAGCATACGAAGCCTCCAAAAAGCAACACTGGGCTTTCGATCCTGCGGTGCTGGGCGTAGACGTGACTGAGCACCCCTTTGTACAAAAAGCCCAGATTCTGCACTTACACTGGATCAATCACGGATTTCTTTCCACCCAATCCTTTCAGAAACTGGTAGAAACGGAAAAGCCACTGGTCTGGACCATGCACGACATGTGGCCCTTCACGGGGGGCTGCCACCACAGTGGTGAATGCGATCACTTTATCAATAAATGCGGCAACTGTAAGTTTTTGCGGTATCCTTCGGAGGTCGATTTGTCCAATCAGATCTGGGAACGGAAGCAGAAAGTCATGGATCCGGCCCACCTCACCACCGTAGCCTGTAGCGACTGGCTAGCCAATCGGGCCCGGAAAAGTAGTTTACTGAAAAACCATACGATTGTCAGCATTCCCAATCCCCTGGATACGGACGTTTTCAAGCCGACCGAAAAAAAAGCAGCCCGCTGGAAACTCAATCTGCCCCAACATAAACACCTGATTCTGTTCGCCGCCATGCGGGTAGATGCTCCCATGAAGGGATTTTCGTATTTCAAGGAAGCTCTGGAACGGCTGGCTACGGCTCATCCCGAAACGAAAGAGCAGATTGAACTCGTCATTTTCGGGCAAACCGAAGGGCTACCCAAACTTCCCTATCCCGCTCATCATCTGGGTCGTTTGTCAAATCCGGAGCGAATTGCCCTGGCGTATTCAGCGGCTTCGGTCTTTGTGATTCCTTCGCTGGAAGAAAACCTGCCGTATACCATCATGGAAGCCATGGCCTGCGGTACGCCTTCGGTGGGTTTCAACATTGGCGGCATTCCCGAGCTTATTGACGATGGGGTAAACGGGGCAATGGCCGAATACCGTTCTTCCGAAGACCTCATGCGGGCCCTGTATCAAACGCTATACCAGTCGGATTATGAATCCTTACGCCGTAACGCCCGGCAAAAGGTACTGACGCAGTACGCAGAACCCGTCATCGCTCGGCGTTACCAAACCCTGTACGAAGAAGTACTGGGACGCTCCAAATCCAGTACCTAGACTTAAATCCCCTGAAAAACAGGGTTTTGTTTGTACTTATCTGCTTTGCAAGTTATGTCTTTTTACGCCGAACGTCTGGCTCAGTTTCAGGAAGAATCCGAGCAACTGAGCCGTCGCTATAACTGGATTGGTACCCTACGTTTTCTAACCGTGGTCCTGGCCGGAGCACTGATTTATCTGGCTCAGCGGTCCAACGAAAGCGGGTACTGGTTACTACTGCTCTTTCCAGCGGGCTTTTTTCGGTACCTGATGTATCGTCATGAACGACTGTCCGACCGGATTGCTCTCACCCGTCAACTCATTCAAATCAACCAGGATGAGCTGGATTACCTCAACGGCAGTCGTATTCCGTTTCAGGCGGGTACGGAACATCTGCAAACGGCTCATTCGTATTCGTATGACCTCGATATTTTCGGTGAAAAATCCCTGTATCAGCACCTGAACCGTACGGCTACCAGCATCGGGCAGGCGGCCCTGGCCCAACAGCTCCTGCACCGTTTGCCGGATGCGGCCATCACGCCACGCCAGCGAGCCGTTCAGGAATTGGCGACTCGTCCCGAGTGGCGGCAGGAATTTCTGGCCCTGGGTACAATGGGTCAGGATACGGCGGCGGAATACGCCGCTCTGGTTGAATGGAGCGAACGGAAAAGTCCGCCCGTCTCGGGGTTGACCCGTACACTAGCCATTCTTTTTCCAGCCTTACTGGCCCTTTGTTTGGGTGGGTTTGTATGGACCTGGGACGATGATTTTCTCACCCTCGCTGGTTTCATGGGACTCATTAACCTGTTTATTCTTTCCCGAAATCTGAAGCAGGTGAAAGCCGAAACGGTGGATTCGGAACGTATTGGACTGATTATTAAAAAGTACAGTACACTCATTGCTGCTATTGAATCGCAAAGCTTTCAGTCGGAAGAATTACAGGATTTGCAGCAACGCCTCCGGACGAACGGATCCCTCGCCAGTACGCAGGCACACCGGCTTTCGTCCTTACTGGCGGCCATGAACGGTATCAACCATGCCCTGGCCGCCGTACTGACCAACGGACTGTACGTTTCGCACGTGCATACGCTCCACCGGTTGTTGCAATGGAAAGCTCAGTACGCGGCATCGCTACGTAGCTGGCTCGAAACGATTGGTACGTTCGAATCGATTAACAGCTTTGCTAATCTTTCGTACAACAACCCGGACTTTGTATTTCCATCGTTGTCGGATTCGGGCGAAATTGCGTTTAAAAGCCTGGGGCACCCGCTGCTCAACCGTACCAAACGCGTCACTAACGACGTACGTTTTTCGCCCCGCTTCATGATTCTGACGGGTTCGAATATGTCCGGAAAGAGTACTTTTCTGCGTACGCTGGGTATCAATATGTTACTGACCAACGTGGGTGCCTGCGTGTGTGCTACCGAAGCCCGCGTTCAGCCACTGGACATTCTGGTATCGATGCGACTGAACGACTCGCTGGCCGATAGTGAATCGTACTTTTTTGCGGAAGTAAAGCGACTTCAATCCATTTTGCAGACGCTGCAAACGAAGCCCTGTTTCATTTTGCTGGATGAGTTATTCCGGGGTACCAACTCCGACGACAAACGAAACGGCACGATTGAAGTGATCAAGAAAATTATCCAGTACAATGCCTGGGGGGTGATTGCCACGCACGATCTGGAGGTTTGCGAGATTACGGATCAGTATCCGCAAAAATTGGTCAACAAACGCTTTGAAGTAGAAATTGTGAACGATGAGCTGGTCTTCCCCTACCAGTTGCTCGACGGCATTTGCCAGAACCGCAGTGCGACGTTTCTGATGCAGAAGATGGGAGTGATTTGAGGAGTTGTGGGTTTTGAGAGTGTCCCTCAGATTACAGACGGGGCTATTCACATTGAACCCCCTTCGGGGTTATCATGGCACTTGGCGTTTAGTCTGCTTGCTTGTGCAAAAACTGCCTTTAACACGCTCACCCCGATTTATAATCGGGGTGGATTGGTCTAGCGTCTGCGACGCGAAACCACCCCACCCCAATCATTCCATGATGGTTACAAATCAATCGGGGTGAGCTGCGTACGTGCGTAGCCTGTTTTCTCCTTATTCCTTCGGTGTCATCATATCCACGATTTCGTGGGAAATACCCACCGCCGAAAAGCCCCCATCGTGGTATAGATTCTGCATGGTAACCGAACGCGTCAAATCTGAGAACAACGTTACGGCATATTCCGCACACGCTTCGGCTGAGGCGTTGCCGAGCGGAGACATTTTGTTTGCGTAATCAAAAAACGCGTCGAAACCGCCGATTCCCGTCCCCGCCGTCGTTTTCGTGGGCGACTGCGAAATGGTATTCACCCGCACTTTTTTCAGGCGTCCGTACCGATATCCGTAACTACGGGCAATGCTTTCCAGCATGGCCTTGGCCTGAGCCATGTCCGTATAGTCGGGAAAAGACCGCTGGGCCGCAATGTAACTGAGAGCAACTACGGAACCGTACTCGGCCATAGCATCCAGCTTCTCGGCCGTTTGTAGCATCTTGTGCAGGGATAGAGCCGATACGTCCAGTGATTTCAGGAACCATTCGTAGTTCAGATCACCGTACTCCCGACCTTTCCGAATATTGGTACTCATGCCGATGGAATGCAGGACGAAATCGATTTTACCCCCCAATATTTCCTGCGACTGGGTAAAGAGTTTTTCCAAATCCGCTACATCGGTGGCGTCTGCCGGAATGATCTGGGCCTCGCACTGCTCAGCCAGCTGGTTGATGGCTCCCATTCGCATCGCAATAGGAGCATTGGTCAATACAAAACGGGCTCCTTCTTCGTACGCTTTTAAAGCCGTTTTCCAGGCGATGGAATTTTCATCCAATGCTCCGGAAATGATTCCCCGTTTGCCTTTCAGTAAGCCGTAAGCCATAGTATCTAACGTTAGTGTTTAGTCGATGTAAAGATTCTGACGTTTTTCGTTTCATCCCTATTTCCAGGCGAATATTGAAAAACCAGTCGCAAAGAAACGGCTTTCGCTCAGGTCATCCAAGCATCTTTTCCTGAGGAAATCGCTAATTAACCCGAAGCGATTCTTAGCTTTGATTCCATCAAATCAGCCGAAATTCAGGCCGTCATCTCAACTTGTTTCCCGTATGTTAACCATTCGTCCGGCCCAGGCGGAAGACCTTCCCGCCGTTCTGGCCCTGTATCAAAACGCCCTCGAAGATCCGGAAGTCCTGAGTCCCGAACAGGCTCTGGCAACCTTTCAACGCATGCAGTCGTATCCGGATTACACCCTGTACGTAGCCGAACAGCAGCAGGTAATTCTGGGCACTTTTGCTCTACTGATCATGGATAATCTGGGCCACGCCGGAGCCCGCTCGGGCGTGGTCGAGGATGTGGCCGTACATACCTCCGCCCAGGGTCAGGGCATTGGTCGGGAAATGATGATCTTTGCGATGGAGCGTTGCCGGGAGAAACAGTGTTACAAAATGGCCCTTTCCAGCAATCTAAAACGCGAAAGAACCCATGCTTTTTACGAATCGCTGGGATTCCAGAAGCATGGGTTCAGTTTCCTGATTGAGCTTTAGATCGTAGAGCTAAGCCTCTACCTCCTCCAGTCTCTCTACATCTACGGCAGACTGCTGTTGCCGAAGCTGCCGTGAGGTGAGTGTACGGCCGTCGTGCGACCAACCCGGAGCAGCGAATACGTAACGGAATTTATCCGACCAGGAAAGCCCTGGTTGCGATACATCCTGAGCCAGGTGTTTCCATTCATCGAAGGCTACGTGTACAAAGTTCTGACTAGGCAGCGGATGCGTGAGGCCAAAACGGGCGGGTTCTTCGGCACTTTCTTCGGCATAGGTACCAAATAGCTTATCCCAGATGATGAGCACCTGACCCATATTCTTGTCGAGATAGGCAATGTTCGAGGCGTGGTGTACCCGGTGATGCGAAGGGGTAACCAGCACGCGTTCCAGCAGGCCCAACTTGCCGACCGTCTCGGTATGGAGGAAGAACTGATACGCCTGATTGACCGCGTAGATAAACAGAATATGAACCCCATCGAAGCCCATCAAAGCCGCCGGTACGTAAAACACATACCGATACAAGGGCTGAAACATCGACGATCGCAGGGCCACCGTCAGATTGTACCGTTCGGCGGAATGGTGCGTAGAATGCACCGCCCAGAGTACCCGGCAATAGTGTTCAGCCCGGTGTAACCAGTAGAAGCAAAAGTCCTGGGCAAAGAATACGCCCACCCAGGCCACTACGGGATGCTCCTGCCAATACGTCCACAGAAAAGAGTGCCGAGCCAGCCCGTCGAGTACGAAAAATGAGACGCCTTTCATGGCGACATCCAGTACTAAACCCCCTAATCCAAGCAGAAGACTGTTACGGGTTTCCTTGAAATTATACAATCCCAGTCGTTCACGATGTGAGATGTAGAGTTCTAACAGAATGAAAAAAAGGTAGGTAGGGGTAGTAATTAAGGTAAATATACGTTCCATGGCAATCAAGGTAAAACATCAATGGTCTTACAAAAATGCAACAAAACGCTTTTCCTTATACTTTTAAAATATTAAAACGAAATTAGAAGTTAGGGCAAGCTCAGCGTAGCTCGAACAGGTAAGTGATCAGAAGCGTAGGTTTCCTGAATGACGCGATGTTCAGTTACTTTCCAGGGACCAGCGGTTAAAATGAAGTCGATAGTCTTCCGAGGATTTTCAACCGGAATGGTTGGAGCACAGTTCTGACACGTTGATTGCAGGGACTGATTTAAGATCCGTAAGGTCTCACTTTCAGGCGTATCGTTCAGGTCTCCGGCCAGAATAACGGGCATGGGTACAGCTTTTAAAATCCGAGCGATTTCTTTGGCCTGTAAAACCCGACTGGCGGGACCTCGCTGGGCATCCAGGTGCGTACAGGCCACGGTGATGCTACGGCCCGAAGGCAGTTTCAGCTCGGCGGTTCCCAGTACGCGGGGCTCGCCGGGTTTCTGCGGATCCAGCGGTAACGGATAGCGGCGTTGATTTTGGAGGGGGTATTTCGATAACAAAGCAACGCCGTACTCGCCGCCGTCGTGGTCAATGGCTTTGACAAAGTACGCCTGCAAACCCGTAAGCTGGGCCAGTTTTTCGGCTTCATCGATCTGACCGGAACGGCGGGTACGCACGTCCACCTCCTGTATCATAACTACATCCGGCTGGTCGTTTTGAATGACCCGGGCAATGGCCTCCAGATCAATGATCTCAGGTTTGGAAGGGGGGTTGGCGTGGTGAATGTTGTACGTCAGGACGCGAACCGTATCAGCACCCGAACGAGTCGATGGACGGGTGCAACCTAGTAATACAACCAGTAGGGAAAGGGAAAGAACCGTTTTCATCAATAGAGCGTATTAAAACCGGAAATAACACGCGGAACGGTACTTCTGCAAGCGATGCTTACAATGGTAATACTAGGATAACATATTTGCTTCCAGCTTTTACTTCCTCCCACTAACACCGATGTAGTAATGGAAGGAAGTAAAGTCGATTGGATTTTCAGGATTAATAGCGAACAAGCGAGGCTATTGTGAATGCTATTTTTTATCCTCCTTGCCTTCACTTAAATCCATAATTTCCACCTTCCGGAAATCGATGGGTTGCCCTTCGCTTTGTAGAGCAATGAAGCCTGAACTCAGAATTTTGCCGTCCACTTTCTGAGCTGGATCGTACCGATTCGCCACATCGCCGCCAATCTGCGGCTTCGAGTATTCCAAAACCGTTTCGCCGTTAATGATGTGCTTTACGAGCGAATCGCCTAGTACGATGAGTTCGGCCCGTACCCATTCATCTTTGCCGTAGGTTTTGGAGTTGGAATCGATGCAATGCCGCTTGTCCAATTTGCCTTTATAGACAATGTTGGTACCCGGCGAACACATATTTCCGGTCGGTCGGGGTTTCCCATCTCCTAGCCCGGCCAGAAACTGCATTTCTATCGAAATCGGCCAGTCCTGTTCCTTGGGCATGGTTCGTGGATCCTGCGAGTGGAACATCACGCCACTATTCAGAATCGTGTACGACGGGGCATCTTTCCGCCAGGGATCGGCGAATTTGTATTCAATGACCAGGTGGTAATGCGAAAAAGGCGTTTTGTAGTACAAATGCCCGTATTGTTCGTTGAAGTGATCGTACTGATCGTAGCGAACTTTAATCATGCCGTCTTCGACCCGAAACGTATTTCCGTAATTGACGTTTACATCGTGGTGGTGAATCTTGACGATCCAGTCATTTATATCTTTGCCGTTGAACAGGGAAACCCATTTTTTCTTTTGGGCCTGAACGGAGGAAGCGGCCAAAAGGGCCAGGCATACGAGGGTGTAGCGAATCTTCATTGAGGAAAAGCAGGTCTTTATTCCGATTAGACGTTTTAGGAAGCGGCATACCCTTCCCTAGGCTCTGGTTTTACGGCCTGCAGGGCATAGACCATCGGAATTTTGGCATCGAGGTGCCGAATTCGGAATTTGCCCGGTTCCACTTCCATAGTTTCGGCAAAGCAGTCGTAGGGCGAATAATCGTACTCCTGAAAGAAATTAATCTGTAATCCCTGCCCAATCAGGCTGCTCAGTACCTCGCCCAGCGAATGATTCCAACCCACCGAGTCGGTCGTAATGGGAGCATCCGGATCGGCGTAGGTTCCCTGCGTAGTCTCTTCAATGGCTTCGGTATTGAAATACGAATACTGCACGTACCGGAAATGGCTGTCGAACATCCAGACTACGGGATGAAACTCCGCGAAAACCAGACGCCCGCCCGGCTTGAGATGGCGGGCAATGACTTCCGCCCAGCGATCCAGGTCGGGTAGCCAGCCAATGACGCCATAACTGGTAAAAACCAGATCGAACTGCTGATTGAGGTTAAGATCGTAAACATCCGAACAAATGAACTGAGGCGTCAGCAGATCCATCTGAATCGCCAGTGACTCCGCCGAATAAATGGCAATATCTGATAAATCAACGCCCGTTACCTTCGCTCCCATGCGGGCCAGCGAAAGCGTATCCTGACCGAAATGACACTGTAAATGCAGGATCGTTTTCCCCGCAACCTCTCCCAACAAGCCGAGTTCGATGTCTTTGAGCGAAGTAGCTCCTTTCATGAACCCTTCCAGATCATAAAAATCCGATTGCAAATGGTACAGGGTTCGCTGATTCCAGGTATTCCGGTTTTTTTCGAGGTAATCCATCCCTTCGGTTGTTTGGGCAATCAAGATAGGAAAAATCCTGAAAAGCAAAGCCGCCGTACTCCCCAGCGGAACTACGGCGGCTTCGGAAAAACGTGAAGGCTTAGTTGGCTTGCAGACAAGTCACTTTCCCGTCCATGGTACTAACCAGCACCTTTCCCCGGCCTAAAGGAGTAATACCACTCACCAGGGCGTTGGAAAGCTTATGCTGCCAGCGGGTTTGTCCGGTTTGCCGATCAATGGCCGTGAGCAAGCCCGAATTGCCGGGTACGTAGACGACTCCGTCTTTTTCGACAATTGCCGTCGGGCAAATTTCGTAGTCTAACTGTACCTCTGCTTTCCAGGGCAATTCCATGGCCGTGGCCGTCGTCGAAACGCCGTAGACGTTGCCCTGCATGGTTTTCACGTACACCAGCGAGCCATCGGTGGAAAGGCCCATCGACTCACGTACGCGTACGTCTGGATTCTGTTTCCGCCAGATGACCTGTCCCGTTGCCGCATCCAGGGCGGTCATGTACCGATCGGGAGCGACGATAAAAATGCGATTATTCGTTCCGACCGGATAGCAGGCGGCGGGCGAATACATGCGATTGGGCGAACCATTGTTCCACTTCCAGACCAGTTTTCCCGTTTTCAAGTCCAACGCGTAGAAATCATTCGCCCAACAACCGAAGTAGATCTTGTTCTGGTAAATCAGAGGTTTGGTCACGATAAAACCTTTGACCCCGTCAAAATCCCAGAGTACCTTTCCCGTCTTCAAATCGAAAGCCCGAAAATGGCCATCCGAACCGCCGACGTATACGGCGTTTTCGTAAATGACCGGACTGCCTACCGCGGCCTTGCCCGTCTCGTACTTCCAGCGTAAGCTTCCATTCTTTCGGTTTACGGCGTAAATCCAGCGATCACTGGAGGCAATGACGGCGTATTTTCTGTTCGCCGCTGGCGTTGCGTATACTTTACCTGCGGTCTGAAAACTCCATTTTTTCTGGCCTTTTTCGTCCAGAGCATACAGCAGTCCATTCGTGTTTGAACACAAAATCAGGTCATTCTGTACGGTTATCCCCGAGCCGATGTCGCTGTTATCTTGGTACTGCCAGAGCGTTTTGACTTGAGCGTACTGCTCATTAACGGCGTAGGAAGGACGCGAAAAACGCGTTGTATCCTTACTAAATTCGTGATCGTACAATGGGATGGTTGCCCAGGAACGTAGCTGATCGGTACCTGGTGTTTTTTCCATGAACACCGCTTCGTTTTTAGTCAGTGTCACGATGTTGTAGCCCCCCACTTCGGCCTTGGCCCGCAGGTTCGAACGACCCATGACCCCCGGAATGTGTTCAAAATCGTATACCTTGTTCTGGTGCCCGTGACCACAGAGAAAGAGTTGTACATTCCGTTTTTTCACCCGATCCAGAGCATCGTACCAGTTATTAAGCGAGGCATCCTGCGGGTAGTGGTTGATGTACACAATCGGAATTTTCGGGTTGGGCAGATGATTCAACGTGCTATCCAGCCAGACCAGATGCTCGCGGGGAACCTGCCCCGGTCCCATCCGCATGTTTGGTCCCGAAGCCGTCGCAATGAAGGCAAAACCGCCGTACTCAAAGTAGAACGATTCGCCTTTAAACACTCGCTTGAAGGTATTACTACCGCTCTCCGACCAGTTGGCGTCATGGTTTCCGGGAATGGCGTACCAGGGTTTTTGCAGGCTGTCGATGATGGTTTTGGCCAGTTGCAACTCTTCGTCCGAACCGAATTCGGTCAGATCACCTGTGAGTAACACAAATTTCAGATTAGGATTGGCGTTGATGTCTTTCACCGTACGCCGTAAGTCATCGGCTCCGGTTGCTCCGCCGACGTGCAAGTCTGTCACAAAGGCAAACTGAAAGCTCTGAGCCGAGGTCTGTAGGGCGAGCCAGCAGAGAAGCAGTGTGAGGATAGGTTTCATAAAGTGATGTTTACGGAGGTTATTTTTAATGCTAGGGTTTGGAATATAGAGAGTATTGTCAACTCAAACAGGACATCGGCCGGTATACTGGCTAGCTAGTAGCTTGTGTTCTACATCTAAAATTTTGTTCTTTTTGAGCTTCGTTATTCACCTAGACGAAGTTTGGTGTCGGTAGCAGAGCTGTTCGTTTAGTCCGTATCGCGAACACCGCTCTTTTCATCCCGCTTTAGGCCACCGCGTTGCGGATGAAAAAGGCGGCTTTTCGCGATAGGACGGGGATGGGTTTTAAGCCGTCCTTGAAGTTATTCGACGGTTTTCTAACGACCATTAACTATCAACAAACTACCAAAACTGCTGTCTAAAGATGAAAATCTTTCCCGCCATTGAGCCATTCCATGGCGGCAACTGAACGACCTACGATAGCCGCAAAGCGTCGGACCAGTGCAGGCTGTCGCCACCATGGGATGGCCCCCATGGAATGGTTAGTCGTGGAGAGGTCCAGCCTGGAAGACTCAATGGCTACTAGCCAGCCAGGAAGGAGTACCGAACCCGGTTTGTTGAAGACGACATAGTTAATTGAACCTATAAAACCAACCTCATTTAACCCAAAAACACAACTGCCAGCGATAGGCTGGCAGTTGGATCACTTTACAATATTTACTCCCAGCCCGGATTTTGCTTGAGTTCGTATCCGGCGGCTCGGTACAGGGTAATCTGATCGAGGGGAATGGGCGTCAGATACACTTTCGGATCAGTGAACAAACGTTGCGATTCGAGTTTCGGAGCTGGAATGATGTAGCCTTCCGTCGTTCCCTCAATAATGGCATCGGTGTTGGGGTAATCGGCCTTGCGAATCCAGGCTCCCCGATTGATGTCCGAATTTGCCTGCGTATCAACATACTCCATCTTTTTCCAGCGAGTCAGATCATCCAGACGGAAGCCTTCCAGCATTAGTTCAATCCGGCGTTCGCGACGAATTTCCCAAATCAAAGCAGGTACCGAAGGATCGCGGGACGGGTCGTCGTAGACCTTACCGTTCACCGCTGGACTTGAGCCACTGACTTCCAGTTTCGGTATTGCGATACCGGGCCGTTGCCGCAGTGCATTGATCGATTTGTCCAGATCGGTCTGGGTGAGCGTGCCCAATTCGGCACTAGCCTCCGCATAGTTGACCAGTACTTCTCCGTAGCGAATGACGGGGGCGTCGGTCTGATTGAGCGAGCCGCTGCCTTCGGGTAATTCCTTGGTTTCTTCGTTCAGGAATTTATGGGTCGCGTAGCCACTCGACGAAAAGTTAGGGGCGTACTTGCTGACCCGCAATTGCCCGACAATCGTCGCGGAAAGCCGGGGGTCGCGATCCGCCATAACATTATCGATACCCTTATCGCCCTTGTACAGCGGCGAAAGTTGGATGGGCAATCCATCCTTGCTCAGATACGATTCGATGGCATCTTTCGATACGCCCGTTTGCGGCTCTTTGTTGTTGTAACTATTCAGCGAGTGCGTCAGCATACCGGTTTCGTATTTCCGGTACAGAATCATTTCCTTCGAAGCCGCCAGACTCAGCGAACTGAACATCGAGCGGTAATTATCCGTAGCCGCGTACCGACCCGAAGTGATGACTTCATTCGCCGCCCATTTCGCCGCTTCCAGATAGGTTTTAGCCCGGTTTTGATCGATGTTATGGTACTTCAGGAACGTGCCGTGGTAGAGCATAATTCGGGACATAAACGCCAGTACAACGCTCTTGTTCACCGTCAGGCCTTTCTCGCCGTCGTCCGCCCGTACGTTGGCCGCCGCGTATTGCAAATCGGCCAGCATACTATCCGCTACCACCGTACGCGGGTCGCGGGGTTTATAAAGTTGAGCGAAATCGGTTTCCCCGATGACCTGATTATAGAAAGGTGCATCGCCATACTGCCGTACCAGTTCGTGGTACTCCATGGCCCGGAAAAAACGGGCAATGCCCGTCCAGTGGCGGATCGCTTCGGCTTCCATCGGTACGCGTTGAATCCGCTCTTTGAAGAGATTAGCCTTGCGTACCCAGGTAAACCCACTCCATGGTGTGGTAGTAGTCGTTACAGCCGGTACGTTTCGCGTAAACTGGGTTGGACTTGCCGGAGCAAAATCGTCGTTTAACGTTTGCCCGTTGAAGTACCGTCCCGCCGTAAAGCCGGATCCGTAGCCATCAAAATATCGGGTATAAAAACCCCAGGCAAAGGTTCGGACGTTGGCTTCGTTGGTCCAGTAGGTTTCGTCCGACAGGGCATCGAGGGGCGAACGGGTTAGTAAATCTTCCTTACAACCCACTAGAAAAAGCAGGGCTGCGGATAGTAAAATCGCTATTTTTTTCATCGCTGGCTCTGATTAAAACGTAAGTTGAAGACCGAATGAGAACGTGCGACGGTACGGATATACCCGGCCAAACGTAGCGGGTTGACTACTCGCATTCAGATAGGCTACCTCAGGATCAATCGGAATGGATAGGTTATCGAACGTCAGCAGATTTTCCCCGTTCACGTAGACGCGGCAACGCTCAATCCGAATCCGTTCCGTGAGGGTTTTGGGCAGGGTATAACCCAGCGTCATGTTCTTCAGCCGTAGGTAGGCCATATTCAGCAGATACTTACTCTGAATCAGGAAGTTCTGCGTATTGTTGGATTGACCCGTATTGGTCGGACGCGGGTAAAACGCATTCGGGTTTTCTTCCGTCCAGTAATCCATCTGATGGGCGTACATGGCATCGTTCGGGTTGAAGCCAGGGATGAAAATACCACCCGAAGGCCACAATTCGCGTTTGCCAACGCCCTGCCAGAACATGTTAAAGTCGAAGCCTTTCCAATCGGCTCCCAGTCGCACGCCGTACTGATAGCGGGGCGTCGAATTACCGATGACTTTCAAATCGCCATGATCTTCCAGACTGCTGCTTCCCGTGAAAATAGTACCGTCCCCATTAAGGTCTTTGTACTTCACGTCGCCGGGTCCGTAGAAGAACCAGCCCGATTCGTGTCGGGTTTGGGTGGGGATACCGTCTTTCAGGATGTACTTCCCAGCGGCATCGCGGCTCAGGTTTCCATTGGCATCCTGCAGGAAATCGTCTTTGGTAAAGAAGCGGTCGGTCTCGTAGCCCCAGATTTCACCCAGCTTCTTTCCAGCGTAGTTCCCATTCACCAGTGTACCATCGAAGCGGGTAATTTTCTCGGTAAAATCCGAAAGCGTCAGTCCCAGGTTTACGTTCAGTCCATTCGTAAATCCATGATTGAAATCAACGGCCAGTTCCCATCCCGTCGTGTGCATTTAACCGTAGTTTGGTAGGGGGGCTGCTGCACCGAAGGTAAAAGGCCGGTGAATAACCCGTGTTATAAAGTAGCTGGTG
>NZ_JBMDWJ010000222.1:0-3791 GCF_048595215.1 Siphonobacter sp. | reverse complement strand
AATTTATACTATAATGCCATCCAAAACCATTCTTAACTAACAAGTCCAAGTGATCTAACCCTTGGACTCGTCGTGAACATGCTCTTAGAACCGTACGGTTTTGCGTACCATCCGGGCGATGGACTCTTCGTCATTAAGCGTAGTAACGTCTGCTAGCGGTACCCAGCGAATGTCTTTCGACTCCTGATTGATGACGATCGGCTGCGTCGCATCGGCTTCAAACAGAAAGCGGACGTCATAATGCAAATGCTCCGGTTCCTGGCCGCGGGCTGGAATGGTGTGAATATCTACATCAAAAATGGCCTCGCTTACAGGGTTTACGGTAACTCCCGTTTCTTCCCAGGCTTCCCGCTGAGCCACTTCCTGTACGTCCGGATTCCCATCGCAGTGCCCACCGGGCTGAAACCAGCGATTGAGTTTGCGATGATGCATCAGTAAGACCTGGGTGCGGGTTTCATCCAAGACCCAGGCCGATCCCGTCACGTGACCTACGAGTAAGGTTCGCTCGAAACAATCTTCGTATTGTTGGACGAAAGCGGTCAATTCCGTTTTCATCCCTTGTTCTTCCGCCGTGTCGGCTTCGTAACCATTTAGTAACTGTAGTAATCTTTGTCGATTCATAAGCGGGGGTGAATCTTGGAAACCCCGGGCAAATATGCCTACTTTGTTAGCGATAATCCATTGTTTTTTGCATTACACACATGAAATCATCTCTTTTTGCAGCCTTATCTCTGGGCTTACTCATTGGCTTTCAGAGCCATGCCCAGCGTACGCCTTCGCCTAGTCCGGCCGCTAGCGTTACTCAAACGGTTGGTATAACTGACTTCCAGGTAAACTATTCACGACCAGGTCTGAAAGGCCGTGCTGCCTTCGGTGCCGCCGCTGATGCCCAAACGGTTCGTCCCTATGGACAAGTCTGGCGTACGGGAGCCAATGCCGCTACCACGGTTAAGCTGAGTACGGACGCTAGTTTTGAAGGACAAAACTTACCCGCGGGTACTTATTCCCTGTTTAGTATCCCAGCAGCATCGGGTAACTGGACAGTTATTTTCAACAAAGACGTGAACGCTACTGAACAAAGCTACAAACCCGAAGATGACGCTTTACGCGTGAATGTAGCTCCGCAAAATCACGGGAAACTGGAATCGTTTACGATCTGGTTTTCGGATCTGACGGACAGTACGGCTCACTTCAACTTTGGCTGGGATCAAACGATGGTCGCTACGAAAGTAGCCGTGAAGACATCGGCTCTGGTAGAAGCGGGTGTAGCGAAATCGCTGGCTGAAAAACCGGAAGATCCAGCCGTAAATCAACGGGCAGCTAATTATTACCTGAGTCAGGGCAAAGATTTACAGAAAGGCCTGACGCTCATCGATAAAGCATTGGCAGCAGGTGAAAACTACCAGAAGCTCTGGACGAAGGCTCAATTGCTCATGAAGCTTTCTAACTTCAAGGAGGCCCTGCCTGTAGCTCAGAAAGCTCTGGCTCTGGGCAATGCCAACCCGGATAATGCCTTCAACGTATTCTTTAAAGGCCAGATCGAAAATGGTTTGAAAGACATTCAGTCGAAACTACCCTCGGTAGATGAGCTGAAGAAGAAAGTCTCTGGAAAGAAGAAAAAAGCCTAATCGCTACGTTTAGTTGTTAGTTACTCGTTATTACCCAACAAAAGATCCCGGATGGAGATATCCGGGATCTTTTGTTTATAGAGAAGTAGTACGCTCGGTTTCTATTGATTCGCTTCAGACCATTCATTGAAAACAGAAAACCCTAAACTGAAAACTCCAAACGCACTAAGGTTGTGCGTTTTTCAGAGAGTCCTTCGCCGCTTTGGCTGCTTTCTTCTCTTCCCGACGGAAGTAACCCCGCAGTAGGAAATTGTGCTTGAGAGCTTCCATATTCTGGTCGAGCTTCTGACTACTACTTTCCAGGTTTTTCAGAAGCGATTTTACGTCATTTGACGTGTTTTTATCGTTCAGCAACAATCCAAGGGTGTTATCCGTGCTTTTCAACTGGTTACTGGCGGATACCACATTGTTGGTCGCTACTGATGCCCGATCGGCAATTTCTTTGGCGGACGAAGTTGCCTGCTGCAATTGCCGCACGGACGTTTTGATGTTGGCGTACACGCTCGTATCCGTTACCAGTTCATGGGCCAAACTGCCTTTCGTATTAAGTTTCGCAGCGTAGTTGGAAAGGGAACCCGACATACGGTTTGCATTAGCCGAAGCTCGCTCTAGGTTATTAATCGTTGAACGGAACTGTTCAGCCAGCAGTGAATCGGTTAATACAGCTCCGACGGTACCTTTGCCACGGGCAATTTTTGACACCAATCCTTTAAAGTCGGTCGTGATTTTAAGCAGGTTTTTGTTGTTTTCCTGCAGGGTTTCCATGATCTGATCGGTACCCAGTACGGTTTTCGCCTGGATAATATCGCCGTCGTCTACCATAGCCAGCTGCGGAGAGCCGCCTTCAATCACTACAATTTTATTACCAATGAAGCCCTCGGAGCTGATGGCCGCCCGGGCATCCTTGTGAATGTACTGCTGGGCTTCTTTTTCAATATTCATCGTCACCTCTACCTGCGATTTCCCGTAGAAGTGTACCTGCTTGACCGTCCCGACTTTCACGCCGGAAAACCAGACATTGTTACCCGTTTTCAAGCCTCCAACGTCATCAAAAACGGCGGATACTTCAATACTTTTAATGAAGCGTTTTTGCTGTCCGCCCAGAAACAGTACACCTACCACAAATATGACGACGCCCAGGAATACAAAAATTCCTACCTGAACCGATCGTTTGTTTTCTCCTGTGCTCATTAGTCAATAAAATTATATTCATAAAACTGTTTCACCCGTTCTTCATCCGAGACAAATACTTCTTCAAACGTACCCTGACGCTGGAATTGGCCATCTAGTAACATGGCAATACGGTCACCCGTGGTTTTCGCACAGGTCAAATCATGGGTAATGATAATGGAAGTCGTATTGTGCTGAGCCTGAACCTGGTTAATCAAATTATTAATTTCCGCGGAAGTAATCGGGTCCAGACCCGCCGTGGGTTCATCGTACAGCATGATTTCAGGTTTCAAAATCAGGGTACGAGCGATACCAATCCGTTTCCGCTGACCACCCGAAAGCTGGGAAGGCATCTGATGAATCGTTTGCGACAGGCCTACGTCTTCCAGAGCTTCTTCGATGGCCGCATTGATTTCCTTTCTACTCAGGTTACGTACGTTGCGAATCAGAGGAAATTCCAGATTCTCATAGACGGTCATACTATCGTAGAGAGCACTGTTCTGAAACGAGAAACCAATCTTCAAGCGTAGTGCGTCCAGTTCCTTGGAATTGAGCGTCCCTACTTCTTCGCCCAGTACTTTCACCGACCCTTCGTCGGCTTTCAGTAACCCGGAAATGATTTTAATCAAAACGGACTTACCCGTACCGGACCGACCCAGTACTACTAAGTTCTCACCCTTGTATATGTCGAGATCAACCCCTCGCAGTACCGTCAGGCTACCGAAAGACTTCTTCAGTCCGCGAATGTCGATGACTTTATTACTCGTATCTATTTTTGCCTGTTTCTTCATAAGATCATCCGGGGAGTAGTGCCATGACAATTTGCAGCGAAAGCAGCTCTTCAATGAAAATCAGAAACATGGAAAGTACTACCGACGTATTGGCCGCCTTTCCAACCCCTTCCGTTCCTTTGGAAGAATGGTAGCCTTTATAACAGCCTACCGTTCCAATCGTGAATCCAAAAACGAACGATTTGGTAATCGAGGCAAAAAC
>NZ_JBMDWJ010000221.1:0-7529 GCF_048595215.1 Siphonobacter sp. | reverse complement strand
TAAGGCCGGTGGAGCGGACTTGATGTATACGGAATTCGTATCCAGTGAAGGCCTGATTCGTGACGCCGTCAAGAGTCGGCAGAAACTTGACATTTTTGAATACGAACGGCCCATCGGTATTCAACTCTTTGGTTCGGACATCGAAACGATGGCGGAGTGTACGAAAATCGCTACGGCCGTTTCGCCCGATCTGATCGACATCAATTATGGCTGTCCGGTGAAACAGGTGGCTTGCCGGGGTGCCGGTGCTGCCCTGCTGCAGGATATTCCTAAAATGGTCGCCATGACCGAAGCCGTGGTTAAAGCTACGCATCTACCCGTGACGGTAAAAACCCGCCTGGGCTGGGACGACTCCACCAAGAATATCGAAGACGTCGCCGAACGCTTGCAGGACATCGGCATTCAGGCCCTAACGGTCCACGGACGTACCCGCGTGCAAATGTACAAGGGAGAAGCGGATTGGACACTGATTGGCAGAATCAAAGAAAATTCCCGTATACGGATTCCGATTTTCGGTAACGGCGATATTACTACGCCCGAAAAGGCTTTGGAGTACCGGAATCGCTACGGCGTTGACGGTATCATGATTGGTCGGGCCAGCATTGGCTATCCCTGGATTTTCAATGAAATCAAACATTTCCTGAAGACAGGTACGTTCCTAACGCCCCCAACCATTGCGGACCGTGTGGCGGTATGCCGGCAGCATTTGGAATTTTCCATTCGCTGGAAAGGTGAAAAGCTGGGTGTACTGGAAATGCGGCGGCACTACGCCAGTTATTTCAAAGGTATGGATGGAGCCAAATCATTCCGGAACCGACTGGTACAGGCCGATACGTTTGCGGAAGTCGAAGAAATTCTCCAGGAAATCAGTGCCACGTATAGTCTGGAGGCTAGTTATTAGCTATTTGTTTTTTGTTGTTAGTTAGTAGTTGGCGGTTGTTAGGCATTGGGGAGGATTGGCAGGGTTGGATTTACTAGTAACCATCAACCACTACCTAGCAACCCATGCTTTTTTGGCTGGTGTTCGTACCAGGTTGTTTAGGGTTGGGTTCATAAGAAGCCAATTAACGAACAATCAGTAACGAACAACCCTCCCTTTCTTCCCCTTGTATGAATCAGAAATCTACTCCAGCTATGGCCTGGATCATCCTAATGGGACTTGCTCTTACCTGGGGCAGTTCCTTCATTTTGATGAAACAGGCCTTGCATACGTTTTCCGGCGTACAAATTGCTTCGTTTCGTCTGCTGGCGGCCGGAGCTTTTTTTGTACCCATCCTACTCTCGCAGATCAACAACTTACCTACGCTTCGCCAGTGGTTCTGGGGCTTTGTTTGCGGGATGGTGGGAAGTTTTTTGCCAGCGTACCTGTTTTCCTACGCGGTCATGCACATGAAAAGCTCGCTGGTCGGTATCCTGAACGCCTTTACGCCGCTGTTTGTACTGATCATTGGCGTACTCTTTTTCAGGCAGAAAATCAATAGACGGCAATTGATTGGCCTGGCTTTAGGGCTGATGGGTTGTATTCTCATTACGCTCAGTGGTACCCAAGGAAGCCTTTCGTTTAACTCGTACTCGTTGCTGGTTATATTGGCCACGATCCTGTACGGTATCAATCCCCATTTACTAAAAACCCATCTTTCGGGTGTGAAACCCTTCATTCTGACGGGACTCACCTTCGTCACCATTGCTCCGATTGCCATGGCCTTTCTGCTACAAACCGATTTTGTAGCCCGTTTTAGTATGGAAGGAGCGGGTTGGTCGTTTGCCGCGGCGGTAACGCTGGGTCTGGTAGGTTCGGGCATTGCCATGATTTTCTACAACCAGTTGCTACAGATGACTGGACCGGTATTTGTCAGTTCCGTTACCTACCTGATTCCCATCATTGCCGTGGCCTGGGGCGTACTCGATCACGAGCAGGTACAGTTTCAGCACTTTATCGGCATGGGGATTATTTTGATTGGCGTATATCTGGTTAATGCTATCACTAAGCCGAAAGAAGTTGATAGTTAATAGCGGCCGCCGCTGCGGTTGATAGTTTTACAAATTATATTTCTTTTCAACCAATTAACTTCTTCTTTTTCAGGGGTTCAAGGTAAGTAGCCCCGTATGAAATGCGGGGACAGCTTTCGAACCTTCTCTTCCAGGGTACACCGTGCTTAAGCTAAAATAAAGTCAGTTTCTTACGCTTAGCCTCGACAAATTTCTACTCAGAAAGGCCTGATAACCACCATAAAATCCAGGCCGCCTTTCGGGTTTCCTCAAAGAAAAGTCCTTGGGCAGTTGCCATTCTCCTGCCCGCCCCCTTAACTTAGCGACCCAAAAACTGCCTATATGGAAACGCCGAAGTACAAGCGAATTTTACTGAAACTAAGTGGAGAGGCTCTTAGCGGAGAAAAGAAATCGGATAAAATCATCGATTCTTCCATTCTCGAACAGTATGCCAAAGAAGTAAAACGCGTTGCAGATCTCGGTGTTCAAGTAGCAATTGTAGTAGGCGGCGGAAACATTTTCCGGGGGAAAGAACTCGAAGCAACGGGTCTGGATCGAGTACAGGGCGACTACATGGGCATGTTAGCCACCGTAATCAACGGGATGGCTGTTCAGGCAGCTCTGGAAAAAGAAGGCCTCTTTACGCGACTGATGTCAGCAGTAAAGATGGAACAAATCTGCGAACCGCTTATTCGCCGTCGGGCGATGCGTCACCTGGAGAAAGGCCGGATCGTTATTTTTGGTGCGGGTACGGGTAACCCTTATTTCACCACTGACTCAGCGGCCAGCTTGCGGGCCATTGAGACCAAAGCCGATGTCGTTCTAAAAGGTACCCGCGTAGATGGTGTCTATACGGCCGATCCCGAAAAAGATCCAACGGCAACCCGGTACACCAGTGTTTCCTTCGATGAAGTCATTGCCAAAGATCTTAAAGTAATGGATCTGGCGGCCTTTGCCCTTTGCCGGGAAAACAAATTACCGATCGTTGTATTTGACATGAACAAGCCCGGAAACCTGCTGAATCTGGTGATGGGTCATGAAGTAGGTACACTTATTTCTTAATGAATCGGTAAGTTATCAGGTTTGATCCTGTTTGAAATCGTTTGATTCCCGATCGGCTCGATCCAACGTTTCAATCCTTTCAAGCCATTCAAACCACATTAAACTTCACACTTACTATCTCCGCAATGGACGAAATAGAGTTTTATCTCGAAGCTGCGAAAGAAACCATGGAAGGGGCCATCAAGCACCTGACCATTGAATTAAGTAAAATTCGGGCTGGAAAAGCATCGCCTGCCATGCTTGAAGGCGTTATGGTTGAATACTATGGTGTACCGAGTCCGCTGCAAAATGTAGCCTCTGTCACGACGCCCGATGCCCGTACGATCACCGTAAAGCCTTTCGAAAAGAAAATGGTTAACGATATTGATCGGGCTATCCGCAATGCAAACCTGGGCTTTTCACCCGCCAACGACGGTGAATTGCTTCGCATCAGTATTCCTCCCCTCACGGAAGAACGCCGTCGCGATTTGGTGAAACGCGTGAAAGTAGAAATCGAGACCGCTAAAGTTAACATTCGCAATGCCCGTCAGGATGCCAATAACAGCATCAAAAAACTGACGAAAGAAGGCGTTTCCGAAGACGAAGTCAAACAAGGTGAAGAACGCGTTCAAAAACTGACGGATCAGTACATTGTAAAAATTGATCAGGTCTTTACCGCGAAGGAAATTGACATCATGTCCGTTTAAACTTCGATTCTACGCATTTATCAAAAGTCCTGCCCAAACCGGCAGGACTTTTTGTTTATTCGTCAGCCCTCCCAACCTATTACATTTATTCAGGCTCTTAGGGATACGAAACGTGTAAAGCCACTACTGTCCTTAAAGTCCATTGGCTTATCCTATACAATAACCTCTGGTTAAAAATAATTTAATATTTCACTGCACGAGGACAATTATGTGAAGCTTGCGATTACCTTTGGACCGAAAAACGATTTTAGTCGAAATGACAGAAACTCTGGTAAAAGACGAACAGATTAAAGAAGCCATTATTCAGGCGGCACAGAAAATCTTTCAGCAGTACGGGTTAACCAAAACCACTATGGAAGATATTGCCAAAGCAATGGGTAAGGGCAAAAGCACGCTTTATTACTACTTTTCCAGCAAAGAGGATATTTTCGTCTCGGTCATCAACAAAGAAATCAACGAAGTTTTTGATTCGATGGTCGCGGCCTGCCAGCGAGAGCAATCGGCCCGCACTAAAATCGAAGTAGTCATTAAAACCAAAGTAAAAGCCTTACATAATAAGCTGAACCTGTACCGGATTCTTTCAACGGAATTACCGTGTAGCCGCGACTTGATGGAATCTTGTCGGATTCAGTTTAGCAAGCGAGAAATTAACCTGTTTGAGGAAATACTACAATTTGGTGTAGACCATCAGGAATTTAGCGAATCGATCCAGTCGAACCTTCCTTTTCTGGCTTACGTCGTAGTTTCGGCTTTCCGGGGATTGGAATTTGACTTATTTTTTTCCGGTACCGATCTGGACGCCAAGATTGATTTACTGCTATCGATCCTGGTGAAAGGCTTACAGTAACCCCCTGAATCATTTTTGAGTTAACCTAACACTTATTGATCTTTTATACATACTCCCTCAAGTCTCCTACGTTTTGCTCGTTTGCTGCCCAGGGCAGTTGCGGGCTCTAGCCCCAAAGGCTCCCCGATTTCCTTAAAATGGCGTTAGCCATTTCGTCGAGTACTTCCTTAAAAGACCATGAAAACATCCGTGAATCATCTTATTTCTTCGTTGAAGAAGCTGCTGAAAAAGAGCTTCTATGTATACTCTTCCGTTCGCCTGAACCATTCCTTCAAAAAAGACTACGGTCTGACGTATCAGGAATTATGTGAACTAACCAATGAACTCGAACACCTGACGGGTCAGGAAATCGCCGAGCCTTCGCTGCGTAGCATCGATACCGTAGGTGATCTGATCAATGCATTCCGTAGTGCTCCCCTGCCCCTTCAGGCCACCGCTGTTTCGGTTCCTTTGCGATAACGTGTTTGGGTTTGGCAGCTTGGCTGCCTTGCTTTTACAGCTATGAAATCGTTAACACGGTCTGAATCTTTGTTACTACTCGGGCTGTTCATTTTTCTGTTTTTCTCGCTGGGAACCTCACAACTCATGTTGTATTCCCTCGATGAGGCAAAGAACGCCGAGTGTGCTCGCGAGATGTACGAACGACAGGATTGGGTCGTACCCACCTTCAACGGACAACTTCGCACCGATAAGCCGCCCCTGCACTACTGGGTGATGATGGGAAGCTACGCTCTGTTTGGCATCAGTGAATTTTCGGCTCGACTGGGTTCCATCCTCTGCGGCATGGGTACCATTATGCTGATTTTCGCTTTTGCTTGGCGTCATTTCAATGCCCGGGTCGCCTGGGTTTCAGCCTTGGTATTGTTGGCTTCGCTGCACGTCGGAGTCCAGTTTCGCATGGCAGTACCCGATCCGTACCTGATTTTTTTCCTGACCCTGGCCTGGGTATCGTTCTACGGCTGGTACCAGCAACGGAAAAAAATGCTCAATCTGACGATTTTTTATACGTCGCTGGGCATGGGGCTACTGGCCAAAGGCCCCGTAGCTCTGGTACTCATCTTTGCGGCGATTGGCTTGTTTCTGCTCTTTCAAGGAGCTTTCAGAAAAGCGTTTCAATTAGGGTTAGTGCCCGGTCTGGTCTGGACGTTGGTACTGGCCTTACCCTGGTACCTGCGTGTACACGAAGCGACCTCGGGTGCCTGGACGGAAGGATTTTTTCTAAAGCACAACATCGAACGCTTTAAAGCCCCCATGGAAGGGCACGGCGGATTTTTCCTCATTACCCCCTTATACGTATTGATTGGACTATTACCTTTTTCAATCTTTATTCCGCAAGCCTTCGTACGGGCCTGGAAACAACGTAAGGGAGTACCAAGCCTGGCTTTTGGACTTAGTATCGCCATCGTCGTGATTGGATTTTTCAGTTTTTCGGGGACGAAGCTTTTTAACTATACTGTTCCGAGTTATCCCTTCGTGGCGGTACTGATTGCGGCTTTTCTGGATTCGGTACTTGATCAGGAAATGGCCTGGAAAAAACTGCGGCCTTCGCTCATTACCTATGGTGTACTCGCTGCCTTACTACCCGTAGCCTTTTACCTGGGTTTACGGCTTGATCCGGTGGTGTCACATCTGGCGGGCTGGGCGATTATCTTTCTGACGTTCCCCCTCGGAGCGGCGGCGGCCTGGTATCGATTCCGACACGGCGAATTTAGCCGTACGATGCTGGCATTGGCAGGATCATTTGTGGTAACAGCCGTTTTGTTTTTCCAACTGGCTTATCCCATCATCGATCGAGAAAATCCAGTCAATCAGACCATTAGCTCGATCAATCCGGAAGAGAAAGTTATTGCTTATAAGCAGTTCAATCCGGCGTATGTTTTTTATCTGAATCGATCGGTAGACGTCGTAAATACTCCGGAAGCTTTACAGGAAGTCCTCAGTACTGAGCCTTCGGTAATCGTGATTTCCCGGACGGAGTTTCTGCCAGAGTTATCAACGTTTTCTGAACTACAGGAATTAGCCCGAAAGCGGGATCTTTTTGAAACACCTACGACCATTTTGTTCCGAAAAACGCCGCCACCGTTACCCCGTTCTTTGTAAGCGTTTCCCGTATTGTTCCCATTTTTTCGCCTAAAAACAAGGCTCTTTTAAAGGTTTTGTCCAATTTAGTGGCTCTAAAACGTTTATAGCCCGCCAAAGAATCGTAACTTCGCTCCCTTTCTGATTCCAAGCGGTGAACCCGTTGCTACACATTGCCTAGAAAGAGTGATCATGAAATCCATGAAAACTATAAAACAGTACCTAATCACCGGAGGGGCAGGTTTTATCGGTAGTCACCTCGCCGAGCGGTTGCTTTCGCAACCCGGCGTGGCCGTTACCTGTATTGACAACTTCGATGATTTTTACCCCGTATCCCAGAAACGCGAGAATCTGAAAGGTCTGCTCGAAAACCCGAATTTTCAGTTTGTTGAAGCCGATATCAGTCAGCAAGACTACCTGCTTGACGCGTTGAAAGGGCAATCGTTCGAGGCCATCGTTCACCTGGCTGCCAAAGCGGGCGTCCGCAAGAGTATTGAGTCTACGCGTCCGTACTACGAATCGAACGTGATGGGTACGCTTTCGCTGTTGGAAGTAGCCCGGCATTTATCCATTCAGAAGTTTATTTTCGCTTCCTCTTCCAGCGTGTACGGTCAGAATCCGAACGTTCCCTGGAAAGAATCCGATACGAATCTGTTACCGATCAGTCCGTACGCTTCCTCGAAAATCTCGGGGGAAATGCTGGGTCGCACCTACGCTCATTTGCACGGCATCCAGTTTCTGGCTCTTCGCTTTTTCACCGTATACGGTTCCCGGCAACGGCCTGATTTAGCCATTCATAAATTTGCCGAACTTATTCTAGACGCTAAACCCATTACGTTGTACGGCGACGGCAGTACGCGTCGCGA
>NZ_JBMDWJ010000220.1:0-2576 GCF_048595215.1 Siphonobacter sp. | reverse complement strand
CACCTCGAGTACGAACAAGTCATACAAACAGTCGGCGTGATCGCCACGGGCTCGAGTCACATCTGGGCCGTCGCCAAAACGATGCTCGATGATAGTCTGGAAAAGGGGTACATCCAGAAACCAGAACTTCCGCAGGAATAATACGGACTCGGTTGCTTACGCGTCGAGAAGTTTTCGACGTCGTAAGCAACTGGCATTTATTGAATCGACTGGTAGATCATTTCTGAAACCGTAGCCATCGTTTCAACGGCCGCTTCGCGATCCGGTTCCTGCCAGTTTTTGGAAAGCAAAACCAGCACGTATTTCCGGCCGTCGGGCAAATACACAATGCCCGAATCGTGCATAATACTTACGATCGAGCCAGTTTTATGAGCGACTTTTACGCTTTTCGGTAGTTTGGCCGGAATGACAGAATTGAATTTCTGATCCAAGAGGATACTGATCATCGCCTGCGAAGCCTCCGGACTAACGGCCTTTCCTTTCGCAATTTTCTCAAACAGTAGGGCTAAATCATACGCGGAAACTTTATTATTCAGTCCCTGAGCGAACGCTTTTTTGTCTTCAACGCCTCGGAGTACCTGTGTATGTTTCGCTCCCATTTTACAGAGTGTTTTGGTGACATTCCGAGCATCTACCAGATCAATGATGATGTTCGTCGCCAGATTACTGCTGTAAATAATCATTTCGTACATCAGATCGTAGATGGTCCGTTTCTGGCCCACTTTCTCGTAAAGTTTCGGCTCACTATCGTCCGTCGCAACCAGCGAGTACGGGCTTCCATCCACAATACTTTTGAATTCATTCTTTACCACAATCGAATCCAGAACCGAAAATTTTCCTTTGTACGCCTGCCGGTATACTTCCAGCATAACGGGCGTTTTCATGGTACTGGCTGCATGAAAAGAATCGTTTTCATTGATGTAGACATGATCGCCCGTTTCCAGATTCTTGTAAGCGACGGCGTAGGTGCCTTTTCTACCGGATAAATAATGCTGAATTTGTTCTTTGAGTGAGGTAGACTGGGCCTGAACCAGTCCGGGAAGCAACAGCAGGAATAACCATTTCATAGGAAGCAAGGAAGCGTGAGTCGGTAAGATACAGCCAAAATGCTAAAATCCGGCAGATTAGCTCTAACCTTAACGTTTACAACACTCTCCACATCATACGTAAGCTGATTTTTGATTAGGCGTGCCCGGTAGAGAGAGCAGTGGGAGATTGCTGGAATAAACGGTTACCGGATTGCGGCTCAATGAAAATGTGCGTCAGCGTTGGAATGGCGGCCTGTAGTTGCTGATGAATCTGTTCAATACTCTGGGTAAGCTGAACGGCGGTTAAATGGGACAAAAACCGCACCCGCTGTACCAGTACAATCTGCTCAGGGCCTACCTGAAACGTTAAGGTTTGAACGACAGTTTCGACGGATGGATGAGCCTGCGTAACCTCCGTAATCTGGGCCTCAATGGCGGCTCCGGCACCTTCACCCATCAGCAAGCTCCGGCTTTCCCGGGCCAGTACCAGTGAAACAGCCGTGAGGATCAGTCCGATCAGAATGGAAGCGGCTCCATCGAAGTAAGGGTTTTGCAGCGTATGCCCCAGAAAAACGCCCAGAAAAGCAATCATTAGGCCCAGTACATCGGCCGCGTCTTCAAAAAGCACGACAAAGGAAGAGGGGTCTTTGCTGTCACGGACGGCCACCCAGAAGGCCTGCTCACCCCGCTGAGCATTGAAGGCCTTGGTTGCCGTGATTAAAGAAAAGCCATCCAGAGCGAAAGCAATGCCTAGTACAATGTAATTCCAAAACGGGTCTTCAATAACGTGCGGATCGAGGATGTGGGTAACGCCTTCGTAAAAGGATACGCCACCCCCCACGGCAAAGATCAGAATAGAAACCAGGTAGGAATAAAAGTAAATTTCCTTGCCGTATCCAAAAGGCCTTCGCTGGTCGGCGGGTTGCTGACTTTTCCGTAAACCCACCAGCAACAGAACTTCATTGAGCGTATCGACCAGCGAGTGGATTCCTTCGGAAACCATCGCAGAACTCCCGCTAATCCCGGCCGCAACAAATTTCGTCACGGCAATCAGCAAATTAGCTCCTAAAGCCGTGTAGATGGCAAGTTTGGTAGAAGGCATAAAAACACGAAACAGTTGAATCAAAAATAAGGTCTAGGCCACTAAAGGTAAGGGGACGTTTAAAGAAATCGGAGGGCAAGCGAAAAAGTACGTGCCAGAAAGTATTTATCGGAAGTGTCTGAAAAACACCCGGAAAGGAATAATTTTTTTGCCTCACTCACCAGCTTCACGATAGTTTCTAATAACTACACCCTTTTATTCTGAAGTGTGAAACCCGAAAGGATCGCTTCCTTTCTTTTCAAACGTGACCAATGGCTTCTACAAATTCCGACCTTGAACAGTTAGGCATCAACACCGTACGGGTGTTGTCCATTGATGCCGTACAGAAAGCAAACTCCGGACACCCCGGCATGCCCATGGGGGCCGCTCCGATGGGGCACGTACTGTGGGCTCACCACATGCACTATAATCCGAAAAATCCCGAATGGCCCAACCGCGACCGTTTC
>NZ_JBMDWJ010000219.1:0-22807 GCF_048595215.1 Siphonobacter sp. | reverse complement strand
AGCGGGCAGGAAAAGAAAAGAGAACTCCGGCGTGAACTAAATATTTAGTTTTATAACACGAAGGGCTTCTGGGTTGCAGAATCCAGGCAAATGACTGCCTCCCTACAGCCTTTTTCTGTAGCTTAAGCTGATGCCGACGTCGTTAGGGAGTACGATCGCCTCTCTGAGCGGCTTTTAGAGGGCTCTTCGGCCATTTACGGTTACTACTACCACTACTGCTTCTACTCAATCATCTTTCTTCGTTAGCCCGTTTACGAATTACGCACCGATCAAAACACAACTTTTTACTACCTTAAAGTTCTTTCCCTAGTTACGATACTTTTCCTTAGCTCACTGGCTCCAAAACCTACCGATGGAACCACAACTTTTAAAACCACCGATCAAAACACAACTTTTAATGTAAAGCCAATAAGCCGGATGTTCGTATAAAGTCAAGCCCAAAGGAAAACCCGATCTTGTTCTGAAAACCGCCAATTGAAGTACAACTTATTCAACCCTACAGAGTGTATTCACCGATCAAAACACAACTTATTCGTACCTTTTTTCACTACTCAACCCGCTGATTTACAAGTATTCCTTCTTGTGCTTGAAATTTGTTCGAATTAACTAACGAAATCAGCCCAAATGCACCGATCAAAACACAACTTTTAAAACGGATCTAATTACATGCGGCAAGTTTATAATGAAATTATCCCTCTGTTTTTCAGTAGATTATGTATGCCTTAAGCGTTATGTCTGACCGATTAAAACACAACTTATTCATTATTGCTATACCCTCCCTATCACCTCATCGATAAGTAATATTCCAACTTTACCGATCAAAACACAACTTTTTAAATGTTACCATCCTTTTTTCATTCCTCCTCCCACTTCGCACCCAAAATGCTATCACCCAAAACACCTGTTACTCAGAACTCCACGCCAATACTACCAAGCAAATCCTATAGGATGGTCTATAAACGGCGAGAGCGGTGAAATTCACCGCTCTCGCTTACTTTTTACTTTTTAACTGCCTCGCGATCCGTATAATCGAATTGAGGAGTTCATCATTGGGTTCACTCAGTCGGGTTAGCTGACTTAACTTCTTCCGTAACTGATTCATCAATACCTCAGGATCTTCTTTTATTTCGGCTTTCTCTTCGGGAGCTGGTCTGGCTAGAGCCTGACTTACAGCATCCAGTGTAGGTAGTGATTCAACGGGTAGAGAAGCCAATTGCTGAATATCACCCTTGCTGATTTTTACCTTACCACTCAGTACATCCTTCTTTAATTCCGGGGTTAGCTTATCGATTCCTTGAGAGAATTCTGCATCCCGTTTGATTGTCTTTTCACTGACATTAAAACGGGATGCCAAACGTCCGGAAGTAGTCCCTTTTTCATAAGGGACATTTTGACCTTTATGATCGGTCTGACCCTCATCACTGGCATAAGGGTCAAATTGTCCCTTATGGTTTTCGATTTCTTCCGCAGCATAAAGGTCATTTTGACCCTTATGTCCGGAACGGTCATATTTACCCTTTGCCTGACGTTCGGTGCGATACCGCAGCCCACGCAAATACGAAGCCTGCTCCGGCGTAAGATTCCGTCTACCCAACTGATTTTCAATCATGAAGAAGTAAACGGCTTCCTTCGTCGGGAATTGAACCAGGTGAATTTTGAAGTCGATCTGATACGTATTGCAAATGGCGTAACGATTGTGTCCATCAATCAATACGTAGGCCGGAGCCTCGCTGTCCGTTCCTTTGGCTACGGCTTCCGTCGTTTCCCAAATCAGCAGGGCTTCCCGACAACCTTCTTTCTTGATGTTGGCTTCCAGCTGGTTATATTCTTCCGGTAACAGGGGCGGTATGAAGGCTTCCAGTTCCGGTAAAACCAGAATCCGATTCTTGATCTCTTCGTGACGAAGCAGACTCTGATCCTTAATGATTTTTTTGTCGTTCAGACCAATCTGATATTTTTTCATCGGAGAAGGGATTAAGTTCGGGATTGCATAAATTCAGTAGCCAGGTTTTTGTAATCAATCGCACCGTTGGAATCTTTATGATACGTAAAAATATCTTGTTGGGCTACCTGGGATTCTTTCAGGGCTACATTCGTCCGGATTTCCGTTTTGAAGATTCGGAAATTACTCAACGCTTCGTGGATGTTCTGAATCATATCCCGGTGAACGTTCAGACGTTTATCTACCATCGTTAATAAAATCCCTTCTACTTTCAATTCGTAGTTAATCCGGTCCCGTACCTGAGCAATACGATCAAAAAGATGGTTTACCCCTTTCATCGAGGACGCTTCCGGCTGAAGGGTAATCAGGCAGCTATGGGAGGCTACTAAAGAAGAGTTCGTGAAAATATTCAGAGCGGGGGGACAGTCAATAAAAATGAAATCATAGTTTCCCCGAACCGGAGCCAATGCATTTTTGAGCTGATTGACACCACCTACCACCTGAACCAACTCTAGGTCAGCATAGGCCAACTCCAGATCACTCGGGGCTAAGTCCAGATTTTTCGCAATAGGGATAATCGGCAAGGGTTCGTTTTTGAGTAAGGCGTGTACAACCTGTTTGTCCAGCTCATCCTGCCCGAGCGATTGCGTCAGGTTGCCTTGTGAATCCATATCGACCAGTAACACACGAAACCCAGCCAGTGAAAGAGCCTTACCCAGATTGAGCGTAGTCGTTGTTTTGCCTACACCACCCTTGTGATTCACTACTGAGATGATACGGGCTTTACGTTCGGCCATTTCAGCATAACCGTATTCCAGTAATACCGGGTACAAAGCGGCCAAGTGTTTGTCATTCAGCGTACGATCCCCGGAAATGGCCTTAGCCAAAGTTCCGGAAGGTAAGCCCGCCTGCTTTTCAATGGCTGAGACCGAAAGAGCGGGTTTTCGGCGAAAAAATAAGAGCGTTTCTTCGTGAGTGAGCATACAACAAGAGAAGATGGAATAATATTCGGACAAATAAATAGCATTTGTCCGAATATACGGACTGATCGTATCATTTTTTTAAGAAACGAACGAGAGGATTTTTAGACAACGGAACATATAAACCGATCAAAACACAACTTTTAAATTGCTTTAAGAAAGTTTGATCAACCCTATGGAGTATGTAAATATCTGATTATCAATGTAAATATTAAAGCAAAATGCTTGCGTGAAAAGACCGATTAAAACACAACTTATTCATCTAAAGAGTAGAATCCCCTTAGTCAAACAAAGACAATTGTTCTGTGTGCGTAAGTCGTTCGGCTTTCAGTTGTGCCGGGTCGAAAGGATGTAATAGCGATTGAATAGCCGGATCGGAAAAGGGAAGGGCAGAATTCCAGAGCGGTTCTGCTTCGGGATCAATGATGACCGGCATTCGTTGGTACTTGTTATTAAGGAAGGCCAATAGCGAATTCGCCGGTGTGGTCAGTAAGGTAAATGTTGGAATGATCTGCGTGTCCTGCTCCCAGATTTGGAAGATACCCGCCAGAGCAAATAGCTGATTGTAGCGGAGGGAAATCTGGTACAAGACGCGGTTTTTGCCTTCATGTCGGTGAATGTAAAAGCAGTCTGCCAAGACCAGACACCGCTGACCCTGTTCTAGCGGCTGATTACTAAACGTACGCTTCAGTACCTCCTCCGTGGGTAAGTGCAGGCGTCGCAGGGGCGTAGATTGAACTTGCTCCGGCCGAGTATCCGGACTTAGTAAGCCCCATCGGAATAATTGTAGTTCGGTAGGATTCGTAGCCGTAATAACGGGCCAATAGGGGAGGTCAGGACCCGATACCTGAGGAGTGGGTTTAAAAGCCTTGGCTGCCACGGTGAGGCCAGGAGCCTGAAAGCGTTGTTGAAGATCTTTTACTTTTTTTCTGATACCTAAACCTATGTACATAGCCTATGTTGTTGGTCCCTACCTAACGCCTCCTCCGTAAAACCTTGTGCCGATGAGCTACGTAGGGAATCGAACGTTAGTGCAGAATACTGCTACTGAGCGGTCAAATAGTTTTGAATACGTTTCTCAAGAGCATCAGAAAGGATAGCTGGATTCTGAACGGCTAATCGGTGGGTTTCTAAGCTGTCGAGATCCGTATACAAAGCCATTTCAGAATCAAAATGTAAGAGTCCTTCCTCAAACACACGTTCTTGGGAAGTTTCGTTCCGGTTTATAGAAACAAACGTTAACCGCTGTATCTGAGTATCGCGAATCAGCAGCCAGTAATATAGCTGACTAGGATCTTTTTCATCTGGTAAATCCAAACGTTTGATTTCTACTAGATCTATTATTTCATCCAGTAAGTGGAAAAGCGTCTGAAAAGGAATCATCATACGTATTTATTAAAAGCTAGCCTACGAATATAAATAATACAACCTTTTTACCGAAAAAAAGTTACCCAACTTTCATAGGCAAAAATAGCCAAGCGTTACGTATAAATACGTGAATATGATTTTTCAGCCGTCTGAAATAATTTCAATACATATTCAGCTTCTATTTTTAGTGTTTACTAATATTGTTTCAAGTAGATGCCTGATTATTAAATAGATATATAATTAACAAATAAAAGACTCGTGTTGTATTAGTATAAGTACTCTTATCGGATAAAGTTAAATATAAGAAAAGAAGTCTGTTAATACCTTTAACGTATATCAGGTGTTAAAATGACATAAATTATTTTTGTGTAGATACATAAATGGATAAGAACTGTTAATTTTACCCATCCTATTATTTTCGATAACAGCCCCATTATTTAACTAATCTACATGAAAAAACCTCTACTTGGGAATGCTATTTCCATCCTCAAACTGTGTTTGTTTTCGCTTATTCTGCTGGTATCTAGCTGTGGCAAAGACAAATTCCCGCAACGGATCTTTCCGAAATGTGAGCCCATAGCTGCCCAAATTGCAACCGTTAATAATCAGTTGAAAGTTGATTATTCGCTAAATGTCAACGCCGCCGATTTTGATAGAGTTGAATGGGACTTTGGGGATCAAAAAACGGCTTCAAGTTTTACGAACTCACATACGTATGACAAAGCAGGTACCTATACGGTCAAAGTGAAGTTAACCAACAAATGTGGTGATCAAGCTACGGTAAGTAAATCAGTTACGGTCGTTCAGGACGTGGTACCCAGTGTAGCTACCGGAGGATCCTCACGAGTGAACAACACTACCGCCAATGTAGCCTTTAAATTACTGAACTTGGGCTTACCCACTGCTACTCAGTACGGAATCTGTTATTCTTATATCAATAGCTCCCCACAAGTAGGAGGTGCACAAACACAGACACAGTCTGTATCAGCCTTATCAAATGGCGATTCAACCGTGATAGCCCTATCCAATCTTACTCCTGGAGTATCTTACTACTATTGTTCCTATATCAAGGATAGTAATGGGACGTATCACTACGGAGAAATCAAGAAGTTCGAAACTACCAATGCGGATATTTGGACAGGCTTGGTAGCCTATTATGATTTCAATACGGATACGGGTACGCAGATTAAGGATTTAAGCGGAAAGAATAATACTGGAACGCTTAAGATTGGTGCTGATATTATAACTACTGGTAGAAATAATAATACTGAAAAAGTTTTGAGATTAGATGGCGTAAGTGGCTATTTGGATATTAATGACCACGCAAGTTTAAGGCCTAGTAAACTTACCGTTAGCTTATGGTTTAGAATACCCGACGGTTTACCTGCTGACGTTCTTCGAGGAATGCAGTTGTATTATAAATCGGATTATAATACAGGTGACAACGCACTGTATAGTGCCTGGGTAAAGTACGGTGGTAGCACCCCTAATGTGACTATTCACGCGGATATAAAGCCCAAAGAAAGCGATGATTGCAGCAAAGAATCCAAATGGGCAGGTCCTCACAACACGCAACACCGAGATGAAAAAAGCTGGCATCATTTTGTGGCCGTATTTGATGGATCTGTTGGGAAAACCTATCTAGATGGAGAGTTGTGGGCTATAGAAACAGGCATTGGAGGTTCTGGTATTCGCGATTGCTCAGGCGGAAGTTTACGTTTCGGCATTCAGCATCAAAAAAATCAGGATAACTTCAAAGGCCATCTGGATGACATCCGGGTCTACGAAGTCCCCCTTACTGAAGCACAAATCCGGGAACTCTCCAAGCATTAATCATGAATACTTTCCTAATCAAAAGCCTTCTCACCGGGCTTTTCCTACTGGGCTGTCTGTCGCTCAGCCTTGCTCAGCCTGTCGTTTCCAAGATCCGTACGGACTACACGGCGGATCGCATGAAGATTACGTACGACGTACAGAAGCTCACCGAACAGGATTCCGTCTATCTACAAATTGCCAGTCGTACCAAAGGTTTGCTGAAGATTCGTACCGTTACCGGAGACGTGGGCAGAAACCTGTCGTCTGGAACCAATAAAGTCATATACTGGGACTTTGCTCTGGACGGCTTTACCATGGGCGACGAAGCCATTCAACCCATTGTTGGCGTGAAAGAAGCTCCCCGCCAGCAAACCATTGGCCGAGGTCCGCTGAGTGCTCTGGCTTCCATAGCCGTACCCGGTTTGGGAAATATGCTGGTACACCGGAAAGTGGGCTATCGACCCCTCATTACGGTTGCCTACGGAGGATTGCTGGTTTACGGTTTTCTGGAACGACAAAAAGCCAACGAACAATACGACCGCTACATGAGCGAGCCCTACGAGCGGGACGCGATTCCCTACTACGATGCGGCTAATCAGCACCGCAAACGCTACATGAATGCTTTTCGGGGAGCCGGCCTGATTCTGGCGGCGGATGTGATTTACAGTGTCATCAAAGGTGTACAGAATGATCGCCTGAGACGGACCGCTTCGCAACGCATTACGGTGCAGTACTTTGGTAATACACCCACCCTTGCTTATCACTTAACGTTCTAACGGCAATGAAAAAAACGTTACTTCTGGGAATACTCCTGGCGGGGGCTCAGCTTAGTCAGGCCCAGCATGATCATAAGTTTAAAGGCGAGTGGGAAACACCCAAGGTGCCTCTGAAAGCTCCGGGGATCGTTTGGCAATACCCATCCACGCCCCAGCTGACGGTAGAAAAACCGCAGTTGAAAGTTACCGTATGCGTACAATCCACCGAAGCTGTATCGCAGTACCAGTTTGTATTGAATGGTAAAGCGTTCAGCAGCAAAGCCCGGGGATTTAAGAAAGTAAGCTGTGGTCAGGAAATCAGTGAAGAACTGACGCTTACGCCGGGTGCGAATGAATTGCATTTCGTGGCCGTCAATAGCGGAGGAAAAACGGTTTCTGAATCGCATTACATTACCTATCAAACCGGTCCGACTTCACCACCCGGAATCGTAGGGTTGACCAAACGCACGGCCTTGATTATTGCCAACGATTCGTACACGAAACATCCCCTGAAAAACCCGGTAAATGATGGGAAAGCGTTGCAGGAGCATCTGCAAAAGCTGGGCTTTACCGTCATATTCCGCGAAAACCAGAGCCGAAAAGAACTCAAGAAATCCATTGACGAATTCACAAATGGATTGACCGACAAAGGCGTCAGTCTGTTTTTCTACGCAGGCCATGGCCTCATGGTTAATGGAGACAATTACCTACAACCCGTCGATGCCGATCCGGCCAGCGAATCAGATGTTCAGTTCGACTGCTTTCCGTTGCGTCAGCTCGTTGCCCGCATGGAAGAAGTGAATCCCAATGGTTCTAATCTGGTGTTCTGGGATGCCTGCCGGAATAATCCATACCGTTCCTGGAAACGCGGCATCGGAGAGATGAGCCATACCACCATCAACCCGCCCGTGGGTACCATGATCGTGTACGCGACCGAACCCGGCAAAACCGCTCAGGACGGGGAAGGCAAAAACGGATTATTTACCAGCGAACTCATTCAACACATTGATACGCCGGACCTTGACATTCGGGAACTGATCGAACGTATTGATTTTGGGCTGGAAAAAAGAGGTTTCCGTCAGCCACCTTACATCGAAGGACGCTTCCGGGGGAAATTTACGTTTAACCCCAGCGAACGATGAAAAAAGGGATACTGCTGTTGCTGGGAATGTTCTTTCAGCAGGCAATACAGGCTCAGACGCTGCACGCCCTGTTCGTAGCCGATACGAAAGATCCCCTGCTGTCAACGGCCTGCCAACGCGACCTGGAAGTCATGCATCGGCAGTGTACGCAGATTGCCTCGGCCTTACGAGTGCGGCTGAACGAGCAAACCTTGTCAGGGGACGCTCTGAATCGGTCGAATCTGAATCGCCTGATCGATTCGCTGAAGGTGGAACCACACGATGTTATCTTCTTTTATTACTCCGGCCACGGCTACAACGAAAGTAAGCGGAGCGACGCCTTTCCTTTGCTGTACCTGCACAAAGAAGCAGCGGAGCGGAGTCAGAATCCTTCGCTAAAGGCCTTACACACCGCTCTTAAAAGTAAAAAAGCTCGCTTGTGCGTCAGTTTTGGGGATTGCTGTAACAATTTATCCAACAATACTAGGGGAATGGTGGGTCGCAAACCACTGATCCGGGGCCTTACGCTGACGAACGATTCACTCAATGCGGCGTATCGGAAACTGTTTGGGGAAGCCTCAGGAGACGTTCTGATTGCCAGTAGTCAGCCGCCGCAAACCTCCTGTGCCCACGCGGATTCGGGCAGCTACTACACGCGGGCTTTCGACGAAGCTCTGGAGCTGGCGAGTCGGTACAACCGCAGTATTTCCTGGCAAGCCCTGTTAAAAGATACGCAGGGCCGACTCAATCAGCACGTTGCTACGCGGGATCGAAAATCCATCTACGAAATTCACCTGTCGGGTCAGCCATCCGCCGTCGTAACCGATCCCAAGCCGGATTTTCAACGCATCAATCAGTACCTGAATGCACTGACGGACGTCCAGCGGCCCGAAGCCGAGCGGTACGCTCTTTTGACGCAGGTGAAAGAGTATTTCACGAAGAAAGCCCGGATTGATATTTACGTCAATACGACCTTAGGAGAAGTACAGCCCATTGAACAGGTTATTCAGCGACTGTACCTCAACGCTGGTAAAATTCAGCGAATCAATCTGATTGAGCGGTTGTCAACCGTTTCGGCAGATGGTGTACACTACGAACGAGCCGCCCTTCAGGAAATCTGGTAAGACCTTAACCTTGTACAAGAACATGAAATATGTAGTTAGTCTGGTACTCGCTGGTTGGCTGGCTTCCGTAGCCCAGGCTCAGCCGTTGCCCGTCACGAAAGGGTTAGAGGTACGCGATGATCAGTTGTCGGAAAAACAGTTGAAGGATTTTCAGCAGCTGACCCAGCAGAAAGTTGCCGAATTTCAACGGTATCTGTCCATCATTGCTGACCCTACGCAGTCCGGACAGGTACGGGAACTGGCCATCGAAAATGCCCAAATGCTATTTTTACCGGATTCCCGGATGCAGGTGGGTTCAGTAAAAGGCAAACTCCTGGTCAAAGAGTATCCGCTGACCGTATACCTGCGTCGGCTACGGAATCTGGAAAAAAAGTATTTCGACGTAAACATTACGTTCTACGACCTGGCTCTGGTGGGGGATTGGGAGAAAACCCAGACGGGTTACGTAACCACGGCCACGTATTTCCAGCATTTTCAGGGCCGGGGAAAGGATGGTCGGATGCAATACGAAGACAAAACGGTCAAGCAACTCGGGGTAGACCTGCGAAATCGGAAAGATCCGTTCTACGCCGAGCACCGATGGACCGTGCTACTGGGCGACGTCCGCGTGACGGAAGTCCAACCTAAAAGGCCTAATCAGTAAATGCTACGCGGGCTGCTACTGGGACTACTGCTGGCGGGAATAGGGGAGGTGCGGGCTCAGGAAACGGATTCGCTGTTCCTGGAAAACCATCGGGATACGGCGGCGGTATCATTCGCCCAGATTCAGCGGAAACCTGCCGAACCCTTCATGAAAAGTCGCATTCATTTCATGAGCGATTTTTTCAGGAAATTCAACGATACAACGGCCCTGGATGAAAACCTCGCCGCTGCCCGACACCTGCGGGTTCTGGAGCTAATGGATGCTTCGGTACTGGCTTCCAAAGCTCCGCTCGTTCAGCAATGCCTCGAAACGCTTGGAAAACAGCCTATTCAGACCACGCAGGAAGGACTGTACGCCGAGGTGAGCCTCCAGATTCGCTGGCAGCAGGACGTACGAAAAGTAAAGCTGTATCTGAAAAAACAGCAGCAGGCTGGTAACTGGTCCTGGCAATTGTTGGACGTGGATACTGAGTGGCCACCCAGCTCCGGAACCTTAAGGCCTGCGACGGATTCGCTCGTGTTCATTCCGCCGAATGCTCATGAACTCAATTTTATGGGTCTACCCCGGATCATGCGGGCGGGCGTGAACTTCGGCTCCTGTATCCATCCGGCCCGTTCACTGCGATTGATGGCATTGGTACGGGCTATAGCCAATCAAGAAGCTCAGGTACTGCTCTCGCTCGACAGTCAGCTTTGGTGGCCCATCCATCAAGGCTGGTGGCTAAAAATTCAGTCGTTCAGCCGGGAAACCGAACCTTCGGGCTGGCTGATTAGTGATCTGGGGCAAAGCCCACAAGACTTACCCCCCGCGTTGCGAGCATTCTGGAAGCCCAAATAAAAATTTATAGATTGAAAATGATAACCTTAGGTCGAGAGAAGTGATGTTTGAGTAAAGCTCATTTTAACAAAAGCCCTCGTTTTTGATTCTATGAAAATTTACGCACTTGGCTTCGTTTTGCTACTGCTACTCGGATTTCCGCAGAGCCTGAAAGCCCAGAGCCAGGAAGCCATCCATTGGCCGATTGATACCAAGCTTGATACGGTTATGGAATGGCTCAGTGGAAAAACGAAAGGACAGGACCTGAAATATCTCCAAGAACAGAGTGAATGGCTATTTGCTCCGTCGGGGTATTTTATCGTGGAATTGCCCAATAAAACCGAAAAATGGATTGCCGTACCGCAGTTCCTGAGTCAGTTGAACCGTTCGTCGGGCGTTCGTTACCAAATGAAATCCGTGAAAGTGATTCATTTTCAGGATGTTAAAAAAGATAAAAATGGGAAATACAGCAGCTACGCATCGATTTACTTTGACGTACAACGCTTCGAGAATCATCAGCCCCAGAGTTCAAGTATCTCGAAAGTAACCATTCCCCTGTCGCAAACACCACCAGCGAACGATTACTGGCAGATTTACGAATTAAAAATTACGGAAGTCCCCAACACCTTATCCGCCACCCCCAAACCTTAGTTGGCATGAGAAAAGCTCTACTACTTGTCCTTGTACTGAGTTTAAATACGGTTGTCGCTCAGAAAAAATACCCTACGGGTTTGAAATTTGATGACGCGGCCTACGAAAAATTCCCCCTGAAAGCCGTACTTACCAAAGACAGCTACGACCATCTGGCCAAACGCATTTCCTACGAGGCCTACGCTCCTCCGGTTATGAATCAGGGCGAAGGTTACGGCACCTGCGTGGGTTTTGCCAGTACGTATTACCTGCGGACCATGCTCGACAACATCCGCAAACGTCATACAGCCAACCAAGCGGCGTCTTTTTCCCCCAGCTATACCTACGACAAAATCAAGGCTCCTACGGATGTGGAGTGCAAGGAAGGCTCCCGGCTGGTCGATGCCCTGAGTAGTCTTAAAACCTACGGTGCTCCGCAGTACGAAGCGTTTCCGTACCCCAACTGCGGCAATACTACCGAGGATCTGGACGAACTGGCTTCGCCGCACAAAATTGGGGATGTCATTCGCTTGTTTGGCTTACTGGCCCCTGCCGCTCAGAAAACGCTTGCCATCAAGAAGGCTCTCAACGAGGGCTACCCCGTCGTGATCGGTATGCAGACGCCGCTGTCGTTTTTTGCTACGCAGACCGTGTGGCAGCCCGCTCCGGGGGATGAACGAATGCCTCGGGAAGGGGGCCACGCCCTGTGTGTGATTGGCTACGATGATGATCAGTACGGCGGAGCTTTTCGCATCGTCAACAGTTGGGGCAGCGATTGGGCGGATCACGGCTATTGCTGGATTAAGTACCAAGACCTGGGCCGGTTTACCTGGGAAGCGTACCAGGCGTTTCCGGACCTCACCGTACCCATTACCGAAACAACCGTAGCCTTGAAAGGCCAGATGGAGTTACGGCTGCGAGAAGGTGGACAATTGCAGGCTCAGCGAAGTTTGCAAAAGGGATTGGTCGTCAGTAATGATCCGCGTGAACTAACGATGTACCGTACTACGGAAAGTCAATCGTCCGGTACGGCCTTTAAGGCTCTGGTCAATACGAGTGAACAGGCGTATGTGTACATGATCGGTACGGATACGACGTTTCGGATAAGCCAGCTTTTTCCCTATGCAGAAGGCATTAGTCCCGCATTAGGCCCTCACACCACCGTTGCGTACCCGGCCGATCATAAATCCATTACCCTGGATGATACCAAAGGTACCGACTACCTGATTGTTCTCTTTTCGAAAAAACCATTGACGTTCAACACGATACTCAATCAGCTTCAGCAAAGCTCAGGGAATCTGGCGGATCGGCTGCAATTGGCTCTCAAGGACGAACTAATTCCTACTGCCCAAATCAAGTACCGCACCGACGCAGTAGGTTTTGAAGTCGATCCCAAAGCCATTGGCTCGGTAGTACCTCTGGTGGTAGCCATTGATCATCAGTAGCGTATGAAGAAGTTTTTGGGAATTCTCGGCTGGTTTTTGGGCGGTTTATCCAGCCTTTGGGCTCAGTCGTACAAGCCTGCTCAACAGACCGAGATTATTCAGAATGCCCGTCGGCTAATTACGGATCAGTACCTGACGAATCTCGAAATCCTGACGCATTACGAAGCCAATCAGCCCTTCGATGCCCTGCGACCGCAGCTCAAAGGGCTGATTACGGGTGCGTTGCGGGACAAGGAAGTTCTGGTATTCAATGAGTTTCGCGAACCAAAGGGTACCCAAACGTCAGTGGAGGAGTATGTGAAAGACTGCCGGATTTTCTCGGGTGGAAAACCGATCATTCATACACTCGACTGGTCAAAGGTGCAGTACGACTTTCAGCGGACGACCGCGGGGGAGCCGTATCTGAACGTATATCTGATCAAAACGCTTCAGGGGCAGAATGCTCAGAACAAGGCTTTCACCTACGAAAACTTAACGGAGTTTCGGGTACAGTTTTCCTTTCATGCCACCCTGAATTCCTTTCTGAATTTCAAGATTGTAGGGATCACTAAAGTTGGGCAACGACCCACCACCGCCTTTACCAGTCAGACGCTGGCTACTTCAGATAAACCCAAAGACCTTTTGTCGGTGCTCGATACCCTGACGGCACAGGTGCAAAAAGACCTTCCTCCAAACGTCAAACGGCTGGTACTGGAGCGATTTACGTACAAAAATTGCGGGATCAACGATGCCTTGTCGGATCAGGTGTTCGCCATGCTTAGCTCCTGCTGGCAACGGCATACTCAGATGCCGGTACGATCGGTGGCCGAATCTGACGAAAAAGCCTGGATCATTCGGGGTTCCTACGAAGAAGACCTCAATCAATTACGCCTACGCATGGAAGTTGTGGACGGAGCCAGCCGGAAGGTACTGGCTCAGGCTCGCAGTTCCGAGCTTCCGCTGAGCTGGCTGGTAGAGCAGAAGTTGCCGTTAAAACCCGAAAACTACGAACGGGTTCGAAACGTACAGGATACGCTACGACAGATCACTACGACGACTAAATCGGCTCTGAAGATCGAAATTCGCACCGATCGGGGCCGTACCGGCGTGGAGTATTGGGCGGGGCAGCAAATGTTTCTGGAAGCTACGGCTAACCGGCCCTGTCACCTGCGACTCCTGTATCGTCTGGCGGATGGTACCCAAACGCTCCTCGAATCCGATTTTGTCATCAAACCCGGTCAGGAAAATACGCCCGTTCGCATCTCACCCGAGTCGGCCTTTATCTGCTCGCCTCCCTATGGCACGGAATACCTGCTGGCCTACGCTTCCGAGGAGGCTTTTTGCCCGTTGCCGACAGCTCCCAGTCAGCAGGGCTACGTGCGAAACGAAGGCGGTTACCGGGTTTTTGTCGGTTCGCTGGCGGCCTTTCAGACCCTTATGAAGTGCCGGAAGAATAACGATGGAAAAATTGCCGAAGATCATATTCAAATCACTACCCGCGAAGCGAAAGGCTTCTAACCTTACCGACCAGTTATGCGATTAACCAAAATAGGAAAAGTTACCCTGATTGTATTGATCCTGGGATTACTAGCACTGGTGGGCTGGACCCTCAGTACCCTAACCACAACACCCACACCCGGCCTGACGGTACGAATAGCCAAAAAAGAATCCGCTCGACTGACGCTTAGCACGCGAGGAGGTGATGGTACGCCCATCGTGTTTATCAACGGTCGGTCCGGGCGTTCGCAACTCGATAGCGTATTTCAGATTCCGGTGGCTCAACGCAACGGCCAGCCTATCACGTTTTATGCCGTACAGGGAAAAGATACGGTGGAAGTACAAGCCGCATTTAAAGCCTTGCGAAGCGGGGAAAAGACAGCCGAGCGGACGTCCTTGCCCGCCGGAACGAAGGTCAAAGGAAGTGAGTATTGTCTGGATTGCGAGTCCTTTTTTCTGGTCAGCGACGGTCACGGCGGTACGCAGATTCAGACGGATGGCTATAATACCCGTTGCTGCAAATGCGGCTCGAAAGTGGCGTTCAGTGATGGCTACTATTACGAAATCCTCTGCGAAGGCGATCGGATTACGGCAAAGATGGGTGATAAGGTAGAAAAATGATCTTCCCCTACAGTCCTTACGGGCTTGTTTTCAAAAGTGCTTATTCCTTCAACCTCTGCAATTATGTAAATGATCTTTTACCTAACTTTATTAACCCCTTTTATGAAAAAAGTTTTGTTACCCATTTTAGTAGTAAGTCTTACCTTAAGTAATTGTACAACGATCATCAACGGTTCCCGCCAAGCCGTGAGTGTACTCAGCAGACCCACCGGAGCCGAAGTGTATGTGGATGGACAGCTTTCGGGGAAAACACCCATGTGGGCAAACCTGAAGCGAAAAGACAACCACACGATTAAGGTAGTTATGGATGGCTACAAACCTTACGAAGCAGCATTGACTCGTAAGGTAGATGCCTGGTTACTAGGCAACATTGTTTTCGGAGGCGTAATTGGCCTGGCGGTTGATGCAATCACGGGTTCCATGTATAAGTTAACGCCGAATGAGATAAAAGCCCGTTTAGTGGACGGCGATACAAACCTGACTTCGGCTAAACGTACGAAAGAAGGCATCTATCTGGTCGTAACCATGCAGCCAGATGCTTCCTGGGAGAAAATTGGTACGCTTGAACGGTTGAAGTAATTAAGGTGAATCAATAATGAATGAGCCCTACCGCCAGATACATTAGGTGGTAGGGCTCCTGTATAAATAGCGGAGGAAATCTGAATCTTAGTCATCAAGTCTTGCACGATCCGCCGTACGAATGTATTCTTCCAACGTTTCCATATCCTGGAAAATCGGACTGAGCGTATGCACAAAGGCTAGTTGACTGGCTTCGGAATCGGCCACTGCGTAAAAGCCACCCGCTTCTGGATCAAATTCAATATGATTGAGTAAAGCCGGATTGACCTTTTCTAAAATCTGAATGATATGCCCTTCCCAGCAGTAGCCATTGGGTTCGTACCCATGTTTAGCAAACAGCATTATGTACTCGGGTAGCAATTCGACTTCTGCTTTGATCAGGTAATAGTCTTCGGCTTTAATTTCAAAAGGAGCGTAGTTTTCCACGGATCGGTTGCTGAGTTTTATGATTTTAAGTGGAGCAAAGATGTGTGATGAATCAGAAAAAGCCCGCATAAACTCAGGATCTGATTTGTTACGGGCCTAAGTCAGCGATACTGACCTGTGTGTGGAAAGAGTAAAACTAGTTCGCCACAAACCCATACTTCACAAATCGGGCCAGGTCGCGGTAGGTTACCCAGCAGAAACCATGATCGGCCCAGTCGTTACCAAAACTGTTAATAACGCGGAAGGCTCCGCCGTGAAGGTCGTCGTCGTAGCCAATGACGCAGAGGGCGTGCCCCTTCAAATCCGGATTTTGGGGATTGTCACCCGGAGCCGCCTGCCATACTTTCTTGGTGTAGTAAAACGAAGCCGGAATCACCATGCCAATTACGCTTGGTTTACCTTCGGCGAGGGATTTTTTCAGCGAACCTATCTTGACCGCGTCGGGATCCTGTAACTTGAAAATTCGCTCAAAGCCTTTAATACGGAACCGGGCGGCCAGTTGATCGGCTCGGGCCGTCTTTTGTCCACAAGCGGGGTACGGGAAGCTCCGCATGGGTGTGTTCCCCACTTCCTGCATGATTTGCAGTACTTTCACTAGCGAAACGCCTTCCGTACAGCTATAATCCTGCTGGACCTTTGCCTTTTCGTATAGATAACTCGGCGAAAAGGCGAGTTGATCAATCATAGCCCGTTTGTTCAGTCCGCGAGCTTTAGCCTCCAGAATCGTTTGCAGGTAATAGCCACAGGCAAAGCCTACGCAGGTGCTATACGGCCCTTGGGCCTGAATGGAAGGGCAGTAGGCTTCGTAACTGACGCGAGCCGGAAGGGGAGCTTTCGTCAACACTGGCTCGTAGGGCAATTGCTCATAGGCCTCGTCGTCAAAAACCAGTCCGGTTTTGGGTAAGGGCTGGGCCAGACCTTTTAGAGCCAGACCACCGAAAAAAAGCAGGGCAAACCAGAGGCGTGGATTCACTAGCGGGCAGTTTGATGAGCAAATTGTTCAGCCAGCTGCTGAGCTTCCCGCTGGTAGGGATGGCCGGTCGTCTCGGCAATGGAGTCAATCAATACCCGAGCCTGCGGCGACTGCTGATTTTTCAGATAAGCCAAAGCCAGGTACCACTGAGCACTGGCGTTCCAGTGATTCGTGATGTGTTGCGTCAAGGGCTTGAGTTGGGAAAGAGCGGTATCCACCTGACCCGATTGCAGCAGGGCCACGGCCTGTTGCAACTGAAGGGAATCCTGCTGTACTTGGGTAGTGGGAAGCGGGGCTCCGAGCCGGTCTTCGCCCTCATCCATGGGTGAAGGAGCGGACTTGGGGGCATGGATGTACTGGTTAGCCAACTGGGCTCCCGTATCAACCGGACGCAACCAAAGCCAGCCTAAACCGAGCAGGAGTACCAGCGAAGCCGCTGCCGCCCAACCGTACCAACGCTTGAGGCCTGCTTCCGGACGGGGGGTAAAGGCCACTTGCCTGGAAGCAGACTGCGGAGCCTGGGGTAACACACCCTGAGCCCGTAATTCCTGGTGGATTTGCTGCAAACGTTCTTTTTCTTTCAGCCACAAGAGGCCCTGTTTCAGTTCACGCTGAATGTGTAACTCCTGTTGCAGCTCGGGGTTTTGATCGAGCAGGCGTTCAAAATCCAGCCGCTCGTCAGTATTCATCTGGTTGTTTACGTAAGCTCCAACCTGGCTAATGGATTCTTCGGATAAAGACATGACTTATTCTTTTTTACGGTACGTGAGGTAGAGTTCCCGGAATCGCTGCGTACAGCGGAATCGTTTTACTTTGGCTGAACCTTCCTGAATGCCCAGGCGGGCACCGCATTCGGCCAGTGATTTTTCTTCGACGTAAAAGCACTCAATCAGGGTGCGGCAGGCGTCGGAAAGTTCGTCTTTTGCCCGTTGCAAGGCTGTCAAATCGGCTTCTACGGTTTCGTCTCCCCACAGATTGCTAGGGTCAGCCCAATCCTGAACGGACGAAGGAGTGGATTCGGTCTCATCGTCAAGAAACGGATTGTCCTCTTCCAGGGACCATTCCTGGTACGAATCAGTCGGCTTCTGCCTTTTTACAAAATTAATCCAGCGATACCGGCAAATCGTAAACGCGTAGGCGGTGATGGGCTTACCCTGAAACTGAAAGCGGCCGTCTTTAATTTTTAGCGAACATTCGATCATAGCCTCCTGAAATACATCATAGGCATCATCTTCAGAAATGGAGCTTCGTTGCAAGGCATACGGAATGAAAATCCGCGATACTTCCAGGTAAAAATCCCGCCAGGCATCGGCGTCGTTGACGCGTAGAGCCTCAATGCGTTTTTCTTCTTTCCTTTCTGACGAATCCGGTAATGGGTTAATTGGAGGCATAAGAAGCTTACGTATTCATGCTAAAGTTACGCAGGTTTTGCTCGCTGGCTGATAATCACGAAGAAACGCCGAACCTTATTCATCTATCCCGGGATGTAACAAAAGGTTATCAGCTCTAAAAAATTATTTATCAAGAAGTTAAAATTCAGCTTATCGCCGAGAAGGAATGTAGCCTGGCGCATAGGGGATCCTAACTAGGATCACGAGACTAAATAAAGAAAAAAAATCTTATCCAAGATTAATGAAAACAAACAGATCAAGTGTAATAATAAAAAAGTGTAGATTTTTTTACGGTGACATGTTATCCTTTCGCGGCGGGCTGTGATAGATAGATAAAATGTCAACGCAAAAGCACATTCTCCATGGCTGTATTTATCATTCACCGGGCTACCAAGGGCGAAGGATACCAGTTCACGCTTGAATCAAGCCAGGGCGAAGCACTGTTGACGAGTGACGTGTACAAAGATTTCGAAAGTTGTTGGCATGATGTTGAGCCCATCCGCATTTATGCCCCGCTAGAGAGCCGCTACGAACGCGTGAACCGGCTCCATGAATATACATTTTGGCTAAAAGCGGCCAATCAAAAGCTTATTGCCCGTAGTGCCCGCAAGTACGCGTCTGCCGCGAGTCGGGATCAGGCCATTGAACGCACCAAGTGGGAAGCTCCGCTAGCGAACGTTCGGATCGAAAAATAAAGCCCAACCACCTCGAAACTATTCGCCTTCAACCTTTTTCTATACCCGGTAAAAAAGAAAAGGGATGGATTTTATAAAATCCATCCCTTTTCTGTATCTAAAACTGAATCCGTCAGGACTAAAGTAAAAGTGAATCAATGCGATGAGCGTGTACCATTTCTTCCGCTGGTGACCAGACAAATACGGTAAAGCGGCCGTCCTGAGAGGCTACGAGAGCTACCGCGTCGCGTTGATCGTAGACAAACTGAGCTGCCGATAAATGCCGCGTACCGCCCGTTTGTGTGGAATGTATAACTGTACTGGTCTGATCGACGATAGGCTCGGATACAAGAATCTGTTCCACGCGGGCACTCGTTTCCGAGCGGCCAATTTTTGCTCCAAAACCCAGTAGATCGTACTGATCGTTGATGATGGTCGCTCCGTCCACCGCCGTTAGGCCAGCCATGCTTTCGATGGACAAATCCAATGATTTCTGCCAGCTGTACTGCGTCGTTTCGTAAAGATTGTGTCGCATCAGATCCGCCAGCTGCGAATGCGGAGGCACAATGGGGTAAGTCATGGGCTGAATGATAGATTCTCGCCAGGCCTCTGACCCCGAAGGTACCACCAGTAGCGAACCTCCTCGGCCATGAGCCCGCATCGATACGGCCAGTTGTACGAGTACATTTTTACCCTGCGAAGCCTGAAAACCCGGCATACACGTAAGCGAAGCCAGGTAATCGGGGAGGTCAGTGAGGCTATTATCGACAATTTTTACCTGATCGCCCTTCAGAATGGCTACGTTCACAAACTTTCCGTATCCGGCCAGGCGGCGGTGTTTCACGACCAGCAGACCCGGTTCAATGACTTCCAGTACAAAGCAGTTTCCGGGAATCTCCCGGGTAGTACCCCAGACAAACAGTTCATCGTTTTCGTAGCCAATGCCCAGGTGTATACCGGGTCGCTCGACGGCCGGAGCCAGTTTAGTGAGTACCGCGGGCGTCAGGGGCAGACGATGTTCGAATACAAGTGGCTGATCCGCTTGTTCGATTGAAATGTAAGCCAGTGAAATTTTGGGTGAATACCCTTCTTCATGCCGTAAGCTGGCCCAAAACGCTGCATCAATCATGGCTTCAATGACGCGAGCCGGAGGGTTAGGAGCCAGCGGCTGGCACTTGGCCTTGCAGGTAGAGGTAAGTTGCTGGGCAAAATGGGTTTCTATCGTTGCCGCCACTAGTCGGGCTGCCTGGTAGGTTGGTTCCAGGATCATACGGTTCGCGGAAAAACGTTCGGAATAGGGAATAGAGCGTTGCACGATAGTGATTTATAAGGGTCAAAGTAAGGAGTTGTGGCTATAACCGCAAAGGGTCCGGTATCGTTCGTGCTCGGGGAATTGGATACGCTTTTTACGGAGATCACATCCTGAGCCTATCCTTACAAAAACTTCTCTTCTGAGCTTATTTTGAGGAATTTAGAATGAATTAATGCGGAACCGAAGTTTTAAACGATAGAATTTGTTTAATGTTAGAAATTTAAGGTAAATTAGCATGATTCACCCCTGAGTTTTACCTAATATGAAAGCTTTTTGGAGTTTACTCCTGCTTTTGCTGACAGGTACCCTTGCCCTGTCGCAAGAGATTCCGATCCGTTTCTCCCATCTTACGACCGATCAGGGGCTTTCGGAAAACAATGTACAATGTATCTGGCAGGATAGTCAGGGTTTCGTGTGGATGGGTACGTACGATGGATTGAATAAGTACGATGGGCAACGCATGACCACGTACCGCAATGAACCGCAAAATCCGAATAGTTTAAGTGGTAATAACGTCCGCTGTGTGTATGAAGATCACCGACATCAGCTGTGGATCGGTACGCCCGATGGCCTCAATCGTTACGATCGTCAGCGTAATACCTTTGTTCGGTACACGCACCGGCCCGGTGATTCGACTTCGCTGAGTAGTAACGAAATCATGTGCGTGTACGAAGATCGTCAGCACGTACTTTGGGTAGGTACATATGGCGGCGGGCTCAATCGATTTGATGCTGAAACGCAAACGTTTAAAGCCTACCGTCATGATTCATTCAAGTCACATACGCTGACATACGATAAGGTAACGTGTCTACTCGAAGACAGTCGGGGTAGCTTTTGGGTAGGGACGCAGAAGGGTCTAAACCTGTTTGACCGCAAAGGGGAGAAATTCTATTCTACACCGACGGAAATGGGTATCGACCAGCCCCTGAGTCATGACTACGTGCGGTGCATGGCCGAAGACACGAAAGGAAATCTGTACATGGGTACGTATGGCGGAGGTTTAAACGTCATCAATCCGAGCCTGAAGCAGCTCCGCGTTTATCGGCATCAGGTGGATAATCCGACTAGTATCGCGGCGGATTTCCTCATGAGTATCGTGGTTGATTCCCCCAACAAAATCTGGGTAGGTACGGAAAACGGGGGTCTGAATCTCTTCAACCCACATACGGAAACATTCACCAGTTACCAGTTCGATTATACGAATCCCCTGAGTATTTCTAACAATACGGTTACCAGCTTATTGAAGGATCGTACCAACAATATCTGGGCGGGCGTGCAGCGGGGTGGGGTCAACCTATTTAACCTGAATTCCAGCCTCTTCGATTTTTTCTATCAAACGTCTTCTAAGAATAGTTTAAGTCATAACGAAGTAAAAGCCTTTTGTGAAGATCGTCAAGGCATCATCTGGCTGGGCCTCGATGGGGAAGGCGGCCTGAATCGTTTCGATCCCAAAACCCGAACGTTTACGCATTACCGGCACAGTGATCAGGATGAGAATAGTCTGAGCAGTAATTCGGTACTCAGCATTCTGGAAGATCGGCAGGGCAACCTCTGGGTCGGAACCTGGGCTGGTCTTAACCTGCTTGATCGCTCCACGGGTAAATTCAAACGGTATACGCACGAAGCTAAGAATCCCAATTCCCTGAGTTCGGATCATATCTGGAAACTGTTTGAGGATCACGAAGGAACCTTGTGGATCGGCACTTTTTTCGGTGGCCTCAACCGTATGGACCCGAAGACTCGCCAGTTTTTCCGCTTGTTAAGCGACGAGTATCAGCACAAATTTTACGGTGAAAACATTACGGACATTACCGAAGACCAGTCGGGAAACCTCTGGGTAGGTACCACCCAGGATGGACTCAATCGCTACCACTTAGCAACCCGAAAGCTTACGCATTTTGTTCAGTACAACGGCAGCAAAAACAGTCAGAATAATCACTACATCAAGGCCCTGTACGTGGATCGTAAAAACCGCGTCTGGCTGGGACAGAAGAAACTGAGTCAGTATGATCCCAAAACTCAGACTTTTGTGACCGTGCCTTTTTCGGCTTTGGAAGGTATTCAATCCATTGAAGAAGATACGCAGGGGAATTTGTGGTTAGGGACCTTGCAGGGACTGGTGAAGTTTGATCCCGAAAAACGTACGATGCAGCAGTTTACCAAAGCGGATGGCTTGCTTAGTAATGATTTCATACAAAATGCCCACGTTCGTACTCGCAACGGCACGCTGTATTTCGGTAGTAACAAGGGTTTCGTAACCTTTAACCCCAGCCACATTACCAGCAACCGTTTTGTGCCACAGGTGTACATCACGGGCTTTTCGTTATTTAATAAACCCGTTGCGGTAGGGCAGAAAAACTCTCCCTTGAAAACGGCCATTACGGAAGCGAAAGAAATTCGCTTATCACCCGATCAGTCCACCTTTTCGTTTGACTTTGTAGCCATCAATTACACGGCATCGCACAAAAATCAGTACGCCTATAAGCTGGAAGGTTACGACTCGGATTGGAATGTTGTGGGTAATGATCACACCGCCACGTATACCAACCTGGATCCGGGAACGTATACCTTTCGCGTGAAAGCTTCAAATAACCACGGGCTTTGGAATGAGAAAGGGGCACAAATCAAGGTCATTGTTATGCCCGCGTATTACCAAACCTGGTGGTTTCGGGTACTGGTCGCTTTTTTATCCATTATTATGTTGTAAGGCCTTTAA
>NZ_JBMDWJ010000218.1:0-12018 GCF_048595215.1 Siphonobacter sp. | reverse complement strand
GACTATTGCGTTGCGTAGTGGTAAGACCATTGGTTAGGGTCAGGCTGCGATTGATCGTAATCCCAGCGGAATTGGCAATGTTCATCGCCCCATTTTGAAAAATCAAATTATTAAAAATGGGAGCCGAACTACCGTTAATTTCCATGGCCTGCCTAGCCGTACCATTGCCGAAGTAATCCGTAGCCGCTGTACCTGTGGTATACGTACCATTCGTAATAAACGTACCGGCCGTGTTGGTGTTGAGCCAGTAAATGCTACCAATGTTGGTATAGGTAGCGAGGGCATTTACCCGAAAATAGTCCGAAAAATCAGCTACGTTCGAATTCGTATTTCGGTTGGTCGCCTCTATGGTGGGGGTACTATAGACTTCATGACCAACCTGAGCTAGAGCCGGTATCGACGCTATCTGTAGGGTTAGCAGTACACCCCCTAATCGCTTGTTCATATTCGATAAGTGAAGGGTGAAACTTAATTCGTAGCCGTAATCTGCCAGTTGGCTCCGTCAGAAATGAGGGTAATGACCCGAACATTCGCTCCGGGATCCAGCGTGTAGGTTAAATTGCCAACGTTCGCTACGATGAAGCGTCCACCCGCTGAACTCAGCGTAGCAGCTACCGACGTGTTGTTTTTAATGATCAACATCAAACCTGCATTGGCACTAGCTGCGGGCACCTGATAGGCATCTGCTCCGGCAGCCGGAGAAAGGGCAATATAGGAGGAAGCCGTATTACTCAAAACCGTCGGACTTCCAGCGGCTCCACCCGCTACGTTATTGGTAACACCCACCTTCGTTATGTTCGAAGAAATGCCTCCGTTTACCGTCAGGTTTCCGTCGCGTACGGTTACATCTCCGCCGCTCGTGATGACGAGTTTATCGGCCGTAGCTTCGCCAGGACTGTAAGGGTCCGCCGCAACGCCCAAACTCAAAGTGCCATTGCTTCGGTACGATATGCCCGCGTTAACCTGACCGGCCGTCACCTGGTCATAACCGCCGCTTACAAAACCGTACATGCCTTTAAAAGAATTGCCCGCCGCATTACCTACGACAATGTTAGAGGCCGGTGCCGAGTTAAAGCCCGTCGAGTTTTCCACGTACAAGCCTGGAATGGCCGTTCCCGGAGCAGGACGAGTAATATACAGGCGTGGTACAGCCATATTCGCTCCCCCAAATTGGGTTTGCCCGGTTTCTGCACTAATGGAAATTCGGTTGGCTCCATTCGCTCGAATGTTTAAATTCTGATCGTTATTGGTTCCCAGCACTTGGCCAGCTACGATGTTATTGCCGGCCAACGACCAATCGGTAATGGGGTTCCAACCCGTTCCGGCATACCAGATGTAGGCCCCTACCCCATTGGCTCGGGCACCGGCAATGTCAGCGTTTGTATTGTAGATGGTCATACCGGGAGCTGCCGATCCAGCCATGGGAGCCCAGGTACCCGTATTCGTTAACGCTACTCGGGGAAGCTGTAAACCCCGCTGATTATTACCACTGGCTGTTTCATTTTCCAGCTCGAGTAACGAACCGCCCTGAATGGTAGTAGGATTAGCCCCGATTTTTACCTGAGCCTGTACAGCGAAGAAACTACCCGCCGACAACATGATTCCTAAGAGTATTCTTTTTTTCATAAAAATGGATGGATTATGGTTGATTAGTTAGAAGGAGAAGTACCAGGGAACCGTATAGGCAAAGCGAACCCGTCCCGTTCGGTGATGTACCGCTGGTCTGTTTGGTGCTGGATTAAATGGAATTAGGGAGAAGCCTGATTAACAAGTAACCAGAATAAGTAAGGGCCTTGGAGCTACGAAACACGTGTACTTTTGAAAAACGAAAGCGAAAAACAGACGAATATCCGGCGGGAATGAGGTCATGAGATTTGGTAGTAGCGATTTGAAGACGCGAAACTAAATCTCTTTACTGGATATAGTTTGTAGTAATCATTGTAAACCTTTGTAGTAATAGTTGAATAATTACAAATTATTTAGTCACTTATACCTAGCACTACCCTAGTATACTGATCTTTAAACTAAACAGAAGTCGATCTGCTAGAAAACCGGTTTCTGTTTCTGCCAGAATTCCAAAACGCTTCAACAGCACAGCAAACCATAAGCTAGCAGGGCTTACGGAGCCGTAAGCCTTGTTTTCATTCCTGTTTCTTCAGAGTAGTGATTTGGGAAAAACAACCGCAAGTTTAGACCTTCAAGGTTACCAAATCAAGAAGCACCCATCGCTGACGATCAGTACGCTGAGAAGAAAATGTTAAGTAGGTAGGAGAAAATAGCCGCGATAGAATCATCTCCCACAAAGGTTAATGACTCTACAGCGGTTAGCACTTTTATCTAAGAAATAGGGTACTACATTCCCTAAATTGAGCCCTTACCTATCAATTATGCAGTGACGCTCATCCCTATAGGTAACGCAGGGACAACTCCTTGACTCATTCCTATCCTGACGCTTGGTTACGGAAGTTGAATCAAATAATTTACCTCTTCGCCCCGGCTTAAAATTTGCTCATTAAAACGGGCTTCGTTCAGGTTCATCCAACTATTACATTGGGTAGTGTTTTTTTTACTAGTAAGCTGAAGCCGACCCAATGATTCCGTACCAAGGGTGATCGTATAGACGCGGGTTTGCGGTTTTGGATTTTCAATTAAAGCATAGGAAGATTCAAAAACGACGCCATACGGTTTCGACGCAATGACTTTAAAGTCTTCGGGGGCAACCGTCTGCTCCACCCCCGAAGCATCTTTATACATCAAGCGTACTTGCATCGCCCGGGTGCTATCTAAAGCAGGTAATCCTTGTTTATTTACAAACGCAAATTGATACGTGGGAGGTGGCGACATACAGGCCCTCTGTTCACAAGAATAGAAAGCCATCAAAGAAGCGAGCCCTAACAGGGGAAGAACTTTCATGCGGATACGAAAAAATAGGTGATGAGGCTTTGTTTAGTAAGCATTAAACAACCTACGCAAGAAAGGTCTTTTGCTTAGAAAATCCTCGGCTGTTCTGCTTTTTTGCGGGCAAAGGCTACATCCAACAATCGCTGACTTGCAGTAATGGCCTGAGCGTAGGGCTCGTACAGAACGCGGCGGGGCGATTGCCCCGGTAGGAGTTCAGCATCCCACAATCCCGACCGATGCCAGTGATCCAGATGATCCCAGTCCGGACGATCAATGATGGGGTACAAACACAGTCCCCACAGGGGAATGCCCTGCTCGATTGCCGCAGCACATTCTTCCGCCACAAAACGGATCCAGTGCGGTCGGTGTTCCCCCGGATGGCTCGTCTCACTCAGTACGATCGGTTTTCCGTATCGTTCAAAAGCTTCGTGGAATAAACTGCGTAAAGGTCGCCAGCGGGGATCGTTCCCTTCATTTCCCCAGGGAAGAAATGTATTACCACTACCCTCATTCACGACCCATTGGTTGTTGTAATAATAGTTGAGTCCCTGGATATCCAGATAGTCTGGCGAGCCGCCCAGCTCCGGGCAAGTTCGTCCCGTCAATATATCCATGGCCTGAAACTGAGCGTGATGAGCCAGGTCTGCCTTCCGCTGCTGTTCGTAGGTAGCGTTTAGGGGCGGCACCATATTCACCAGCGGTTCCGTAGACATAATTTTGACTTGAGCGTCCATTTCACGAATGGCGGCCACGCCTTCAATGTAGGCCCGCATCAGGTGATACTTCACATCCCAGCCCTGTTTGACGCAATACGGGGAAGTACCCCGGGCGTCCCCGCCCAGCCAGGAGATGAAACTCACCTCATTGATCGGCGTGATGATCAGGGTGCCATCCGGATCAATGGTTCGGTAGAAGTCAACGAAGGCCCGACATAACGCCGCAAACCGTCGGGCAAAGAGCGGATGCAGGGGCGTTAGATCGTCCGGATAACCAAAATGGCACAGATCCCACACCTGCTGAATACCGTGCTGACGACCTTTCTCAATCATCTGACGAACCACCGTCCAGTCGTACTGATAGGGTTGTTTTTCAACGGAACTCCAGCGAATCCCTTCGCGTACCGTACGAATTTGAAAGGGCTGCAGCTGTTTGTAATCTTCATCCAACTGATCCAAATGGCCGGAAATCGTTAACAGATCAACCCGATTTCCGAAGCAATTGAGTTGATCTGAACATTCATAACCAGCCATCCAGAACGATTGAAAAGGATTTTCGAACCCAAGTGGCGTTGCGTGTAGGAGATTCATAGTCATTGAAAGGTGAACGAATGTTACATCCCTCCAAAAAATAGTGCCTGTTTACAAAAGCCTGGGTTAGGTACTTCCCGAAAAATCATTGTTCAGGCCTAAAAATTATCGCTACTTTACTGCCTCAAATGCCCCCTATGGAAGAAATTATTCAGGCTTATCTTACGGCGTATAATGGCAAAGACGTACCGGCTATGCTGGCTTTGCTCGATGAGGCCGTCTTTTTTGAGAACGTTTCGAACGCCTCAGGGATTACGACCACCCGGTCTAAGTCCGAATTTGAAACGCTGGCTCTTCAATCGCTTAACTTTTTCAGCGAACGCCGACAATCGGTACGCTTCCAGGTGCTGAGTGATACAGCAGCGGCGGTAGAAATTGACTATCGGGCTACGCTGGCCCAGGATCTGCCCAATGGCTTAAAAGCGGGTGAAACCTTACGCCTGCGGGGCGTCAGCATTTTTGAAGTCAGCCAGGGTAAGATTACCCGAATCAGCGACTATAGTTAGACGATCCCAATAATGATTTAAGGGTTTACTCACGCACAATTAACTAATAGTTAACGTACACTATAAGCCAATATTCCGTAGCTTTGATTCCATTACCGGTTGAAACCTCTTGATCTATGTATTGGTATTATTCGCTTTGTATGACCTGGGCTTTGCTTCTGGGAAGTTTTTCTCCATCCCAGAGCCAGCCCTCTTCTCCCGTTCGTAACTCTCATAAAATTGTACTGATTGCGGGGGAGAAAAGTCACCCGCCGGGTACGCACGAATACGTAAAAACCGTACGTCTGCTCAAAACCATGCTGGATCATTGCCAGGTACCAGGCCTTCGCACGGAGGTACACCTGCACGGCTGGCCCGAACAGGAACAGACGCTCGACGACGCCGACCTGATTTTTTTCGTATCGGACGGACGGGATGGCAATTTATTTTCGGATGTCCCTTTCATGACGCCCGAACGTATTCAGGTTATGGAGAAGCAGATGAAGCGGGGTTGTAGTCTGGCTTTATTACATTTCTCCAACTTTGCTTCATATCCCTACGGTCAGAAACTGCTGGAGTGGACGGGCGGTTACTATGACTGGGAAGACGCAACAGGTAAGTACCGAACCTATTCCGCCCTTAAAATCCTGGAAGCGGACGTCCGCCTGCCTTCACCCGAGCATCCCATCAGCCGGGGTGTGAAGCCCTTTCGTATCAACGATGAATTTTACTACAACCTGCGTTTCCGTGAAAACGACCCACGCCTGACGCCCCTTATGGAAGTACCTGCCCTACAGGGACGGCCTCAGCAGGGGAATCTGGTTGCCTGGGCGTTGCAACGGGCTGACGGGGGCCGCGGTTTCTGTGCCACCTTCAATCACTTTTATACGAACTGGGAAAATCCGGATTACCGTAAACTGCTTTTGAATGGATTGGTTTGGGCTGCCGGAGCTGAGGTACCCGCCACTGGCGTGGATGCGAGCTTTTATACTGATGCTCAGGTTACGGAGCTTACGTACCAGCGATCGAAAAAAGTCCTTCTCTTTCACGATAAAAAAACAAAATCCTCCTTACAGCAAACGCTCGAAAAAGATCCGGAACTTCTGGTGGATGTGTGTACGGACCTCAACGATTTATCGACGTACGACCTGAGCGACTACGGCTTTCTGGCCTTTGATCGCCCCGATACCAACGGCATCCACCGTTCTTCCAAGGCAGCTCTGGAACAGTACGTTCAACAGGGTGGAGGTTTACTGGCCTTAGCCTTTCGGGCCAAAGCCGATACCACGGTTCGCTCGGGCTGGGCGGCGTATTCGCGGTTGTTTCGTCGGGAAAAGACAACGGATTTTCGGATGGATGAACGCGTGAATCGGGAGTCACATCCCCTTACCAAAGGGCTTCCCTCTTTTCGTAGCAAAACAGCTTTTCAGTTAAAAGGTACGGAACCGATTGAGGTGATTGTACGAAGCAAATCCACGCCCCTGGCCTGGGTCTATACATTCGGACAAGGGCGAGTTTTTCAAACGGTACTCGATCCAGAAACCAGTCCCAAGGAGTTGTGGCGAAGGGCCTCGAACTGGGTTTCGAAAAAGCAGTAATCTGGGCTGGATTGGCTCCGGAGGCTTGGTTAGGACGTAGAATTATTGTGCGTTACCCCTTCCAAGATTGGCGAAAAATGCTGACCTTTCCGGCCCATGCCTCTTTGGATTAAGACGGATTCTAATCTGTTTTGAACACTAAACAATTGCTGCTTTTTCGAGTCTTTATCAACAGTTCACCTTTTTTAAATTACTCCTTATGAAAACTAGCATTGGCATCTCAGAAGAAAACCGGGCCGTAGTAGCCCATGAATTAGCTAAAATTCTGGCGGACGAATTCCTGGTTTATACCAAGACCCTTAATGCTCACTGGAACCTGGAAGGGATGGACTTCCACTCGGTTCACCTGTATTTCGAAGAATTGTACAAAGATTCCGCGGAGATCGTCGATTCACTGGCAGAACGTATTCGTCAACTGGGCCACTACGCTCCCGGTACGATGAAGGAATTCCTGCAACTGACGCACCTGACCGAAGCTGACGGTGGCGGAAACGACAGCCGCAGCTGGATTCACAAGCTACTGGGCGACCACGAAAGCATCATCGAATTTCTGCGGGGTAATGTCGACGATTTCGCCGATGCCCACAAAGACGCCGGTACGAGTGATTTTATCACCGGCCTGATGGAAAAACACGAAAAAATTGCCTGGATGCTTCGGGCTCACCTGAAGTAAGTTTCACTCCTAAAAAAGAGCCGTGGGAATCGATCCCACGGCTCTTTTCATTAACGCCCTCCCGTTACCGGAAACTGGGCGATTCGCAGACGGGTACAACCGTAGGGAATTAAAATGATTTCCTCCTCGGGTCCGTACTCCAGATTGTACGTTACGCTGTACGGAATGGGACCGGTCATGTCATTGTACAAGCCCCAGGAAGGAATACGACGGCCTTTGGTCCGAATCCGGATCGGAGCATTTTCAGTAGTCCAGGGGGAGTTGGATACCTTCCCGGTTTTCTCCACGGTATATCGCTCGGCTAACTTGGCGTCCGAACTGACGATCAGACTGTAATTCCAGGGTGTAGTCGGACGAACTTCTTCGTAGCTATCGCCGTAGTCAATGGGGTCTTTCGTATTAGTCACCTTTTTTACCGTTTCGCCGAGGGGCAGGGCGTACGTCAGCGGCCCCCGTTCGATGGAGTGGGAGTTTTCGTACCAGCTACTTTGTCTGAGCGGCATGGGGAGTTGTACTTCGACAACATCCCCTGATTTCCAGGTACGATTGATCACTGTCACGGCATTGCCTACTACTTCCTTGTAGGGTTTCCCGTTGATGGTCAGAATGGCTTTCGGACACCATTCGGGAATCCGCAGGTGCAGGGGAAACGTAACACTACGGGCCTCGGTCGTCAGCGTGAAACGAATCGTTTCTTCAAACGGATAGCCCGTTTCTTCCTTGAAGGTCACGGGCACATTTTTTCCAACCACCGTTTTAACTTCGCTCGGAGCATACACTAAAGCCGCCAGGCCCTGATCGGATGTTTTGTACCACAGGTTTTGGGTAAACTTGGGCCAGCCCTGGTGCATATTCGACGTACAGCAGGGATAGCCCGTCAGCAATCCGAAACACACATCCGTACCGCCGTGGTTTACGTCGAAGTTGCGGGTGTGCCGCGTCAACATCACCTGATTGGCCTGCTGAAAGTACTGCCGACTCATGAAATCATCCGAAATCTGGGTAGGCAAGGCATTAAAGGCAATTTTTTCAAGCTGATCCGCCCAGGCCACTTTCCCCGTAATTTCCAGCATGCTTTCCAGCGAAAACATCATCTCCACGGCCGAACACAGCTCGGAACCCTGCGTCGGATTATTACCGTGCAGGGCTTCATCACCGCCGTACAGGCCATGAGCCATGCCATTGTACTTTCGAATATCCGCTAGTCCGCGATCTACCGCCTGTATATATTCCGCTTTGGGGTGGTGCTGATACTGAATCACTGGCGTTTTCAGACCCTGAGCCAGATTTACGCAGTGAATACTCCCGGGCTGAGTCAGCATGTCCGTTTGCAGAAAAGCGTTGGTATAGTCAAAGGTTTGTTTGTGAATCAGGTCGCCGAGTTGCAGTAAAAAAGCATCGCCCGTGATTCGGTGCAGCCAGTACACTAGCATCAAATTATCACCGCCCCGGTAACGGGCCCAGAAGGTCCAGTGATCCAACGGCGTTTTGGGTAATTCTTTGAGTTGGTACTTAAAATAATTGGTCATCAGACGAATCACCCGTTGATCCCCCGTGGCGGAATAATACTGCTTTAAAATCTTCAACGTAACCATTTTAGGCCACCAATCCCGGCTATTATCCCGTTGCAAGCCAGCTTCGGGCCCGTAATCGTGGGAGGGGCCAAAGTAGCCGTCCGGTTGCTGGCTGTTCAACGCCCATTCAACCCAGGGTTTGGTTTTAGCAATTAGTTCGGCATCATTTAGTAGGTACGCCAGCGGTAGTAGTCCGTCTACCCAGTACGGTCCCCGCTCCCACTGATCCCCGTCGCCGCCCAGCCAGCCATTTCGCGGACCCATCACGGAAGGGTACAGCACATCGAGTTTACCCGTGGCACCCTCTTTCTGGCGTATGAGCCTTTCGCGTAACCAGCCCTCGGGCCGAATCGCTCCCAAGGGCAATTCCTGGTACGGGTTCGGGCGAAGCGAGGCAGCCAGTTGGTTCGATTGCCCGCTAGCGAACAAGGTCCATCCACAAAGGATTACAGCAAGCGTTTTTTTCATACGTGAACTTAATTTCAATAGGTTTAGTAAATGCCACGGAAAGATAGGTCCCGATTGCTCTAACCCGAAAGTGCCCGCCCATTTTTAGTCCTTCTCTATTGACAAAATCCTTTTTTACCAACGCAAAAAGCCCGGATGAACCGGGCCTTTGCCATCACCTATACTCGTCTGCTTTTACTGATACTGATAGCTCACCGTCACGGCGGGCAGCGGATGGGTTGTGCTGAGTTGCTGCGTTTTTTGCAGCGGATACCCTTGAGCGTCATAGCTATACGCATAGGTTTCTACGCTTAACACCGATTCGTCCCGGGCATCCCGCACCGTCACTTTTCCGGGGTTATTCACCTGGGTAGCCGTTGCTTCCACGAAGGGATACGAAACCTGGGGCAGATGGGGGTTTTTCTTCGTGTCGTAATTCTCGTAGTACACGTGTTGCCAGGCTGTAAACGTGGGATCATTTACATTTTTCCGGAACGAGAGTACACGTTGCACATTCCGCTGCCCCTCGTATTCGTAGCGGTGCTTAATAAAACTTTGTACGGCTGCCGTTTCGGTATCGTGAATCTGATCGAGTAATTCGACCAGTTGCCCTTCCCCATTAAACAGATAGAAATGCGTAACCACCAGCCGCCCTTTGTGGTCGTATTCTTCCGTTTTAGCGAGCTGCTTGCCTTCGTAGAAAAACGTTACGTAGGGCTTTCCCTGGTATAAAATTTGGGACATCCGTTTTTCTGTATCGTAAGCAAAAGTCGTCGTCGAGGCTACCGTTACCGAATCGTTGTACCTCCAGTGTAGATTCGAGCTTTGCAGCAAGCCCTGGTCATTATACTGATAACTTTGCTGATTCTGCTCGCCCGACGTGATTTTTACCAACCGATGGGTTTCAGAGCCTGCGGGTGGATTTACCGGGTGGGTCGGCTCTGGCTTAGAACAGGCCGTCGCTGCTACAATAACACTCACCCAACTAAAGAACAGGTATTTTTTCATGACTTGTATTCGTCAGCACACGGATTAACACTCTCGCCTGCCGCTCAGTTAAATAACAAACACCAAACTTTTTTTTCGTCCGCCAAACCGGATGGTCTGTCGCTGTCCCGCTACCTCGATAGTCCAGTCCACGAGCAAACTTCGGGTACTGGGTTCGCCCGAAAAATGAAACAAGTTTTGTTCATGGTCCGAGAGAAAAATAGTGGTTCCGGAATGGGCCAGGCGTTGAATAATGAAGGATTTAAACTCGGGGCTGCTTACCTCCACGGTTGTTGCCGTCAGGGGTTTCAGCGTAATTTCGATTTCTGCGTACGAGCTGAGGCCGCCCTCGGCTGCCTGTACCGAACCCGGTCCGACAAATGTTCCCTCCAGTACCCGCGTGGGCAGGGTGGGCTGACAGGCCATCATCGTGAGTACCAGCAGGTACCCGAAGAGCAATCGTTTCATGGTTTTTGAGCAGAACGTTTGGCAGCAGTAACCTGGAGCAAGCTTCACTCAGGTACACTGAAAAGGACACACGGTACTACATCGGCTGGTACTCCCGGCGGCATAGCAAGCCCGTACGACTCGTCTTATGCATCATTGTTTTCATGGAAATAAAAAGAAGGTTGAACGTACGCTACATTTTTCTCATCGGGATTCTCTGAAAATTCGCTACCGCTAAAAAGTATACGCTAAATCTTTACTCATTTGACCAGATAAAATTCGCCGCTAAAGGATACACTCTCCGTCGAGCAATCCTCCGTATCGGGCACCAGCAGATTGCCCGTAAAGGTGCCTTTGGCGAGTTTGCCCGCCTCAAAGGCTTCGACTACTACTTTTCCCTGCGTCGAATAATACCCTGAAGAGGTAGGACAGACTAACGCTTTATAGTTGTCGTAGGAACCCTTTGTCTGCTGGTACTGTACGATGCTGATGTTGTGGTAATCGCTCATACTTTGCCGATACGGAAAGGTTCCAGTTCCACGGGAGAAAATACCAATCGACAGGTAATCTCCGTGGTTACGTCCGGCCGTCATCGACCAGCCTTCAACGGTGCCGGTACCCCCGCCTCCCATCAGGGACATCGTCACGTCCTTGTAGGTTTTGGTGTGACCGTTAAAATGTACTTTGATGTAACTCTTGCCATTCGGCGAACCGGAGTCATCTGGCGATACGCCCGAATTTTTCTGACAGGCAAAGGACAGCAGCGTCAATAAAAAGGTAATCAGATTCATGTGTTTCATGGCTAAACAAGGGGATAATAACGGTTGATAGGTACGATAAAATTGACACGGGCGAATTCCGAAACGTATAGACGGTGTGTTCGAATTGCTAAATACCAGGGATGAACGCACCGAAAAAGCGGTTGAATCGGAGGTTTCTTTTATTGGTTTGAATCGCCCGAGATCTCTTTACTATTCCGATTGGACCTTGCAAAATTGGTGGAAAAACGGACCACCGTCAATCGCATAAAAATGTGAAATACCAAAATAGCTCTCTTTAAAGTAACTGACTACCACCGACTTTCACGGATTTTGACGCCTGACACAAGGGTTACTGTCTCCCATTCGGTCTGGATTGCGAGTACGGCCAGGGTTTGCTCCGATATCCTAGCCCGCCCCCAATACGATTCACATGTTTATGCGATCCGGCAAATTTGTCTTTGGCTGGATTTCGGTCAATCTTTGTCTCCACACGTTTTCATTCACATGCGAAAAAGGCTAGGCCTTCTGCTTTTCTTTTTCTGGATCTTTTCCGGTTTCCGCCTTCTGGCCCAAACCAGCCCGATTGCTTTTACCCGCTTTACAACGCAACACGGTTTATCGAGCAATGTCATCACCTCCCTGGCGAAAGATCGGCGGGGCTTTTTATGGATCGGTACTATCAATGGCCTCAACCGATTCGATGGCCTGACTTTTAAAGTTTTCAAAAGTACCGGAGCGGCCTCTGGCTTACCTAGTAACTACGTCAATCTGAATGGCTTAACGACCGATTCGCAGGGCTATCTCTGGATTTCGACAACTCGGGGATTACTTCGCTTTG